>NZ_JBEXMH010000035.1:0-94728 GCF_040610415.1 Amycolatopsis sp. NPDC004079
GTGCGGCGGGCCAGGGCGCGGGCGGCGTCGTCGAGCTCGAGGCCCGGGTTGCGCGCCACATGCCCCGCCAGATCACGAGCCTGGTCGCGGAGTGCCGGGCCGGTTCGCGCCGACAGCAGCCATGGCAAGCTGGCTCCGGCGAGCAGCCCGGTCTCGGTCTCGCCCCGTGTCGGGTTCGGTGCGGCCTGTTCCAGCACGAGATGCGCGTTAGTGCCCGACACCCCGAACGACGACACTCCCGCCCGGCGTGGCGCGGGGCCGTCCGGCCACGCTGTTTCCGCGGTCAGCAACGACACTCCGCGCTCCGACCACGGGGCTTCCGCACTCGGGGTGTCCGCGTGCAGGGTGCGCGGGAGCACCCCCTCTCGCATGGCCAGCAGCATCTTGATCACCCCGGCGACGCCGGCGGCGGCTTGGGTGTGGCCGATGTTCGACTTCACCGAACCGAGCCACAGCGGATTCCGGCGGCCGGGGGTGGCGAAGACCTCGTGCAGTGCGCCGACCTCGATCGGATCGCCGAGACGGGTGCCGGTGCCGTGCGCCTCCACCGCGTCGATGTCGTCCGCGGTCAGGCCCGCCGCGGCCAGCGCCTGGCGGATGACCCGTTGCTGGGCCGGGCCGCTGGGCGCGGTCAGTCCGTTGCTGGCGCCGTCCTGGTTGACAGCACTGCCCCGTACGACGCCCAGCACCGGATGCCCGTTCCGGCGGGCGTCGGACAGCCGTTCCAGCAGCACGAGTCCGGCCCCCTCGGCGAAGGCGGTGCCGTCGGCGTTGTCGGAGAACGGTTTGCACCGGCCGTCGGGCGCCAGGCCGCGTTGCCTGCTGAACTCGACGAACACGCCGGGGGTGGCCATCACCGACACCCCGCCGGCCAGCGCCAGATCGGATTCGCCCTGGCGCAGCGACTGCATCGCCAGGTGGATGGCCACCAGGGAAGAGGAGCACGCGGTGTCCACAGTGACCGCGGGGCCCTCCAGCCCGAAGGTATAGGCCACCCGGCCTGATGCCACGCTGCCGGAACTGCCGCTGACCAGATATCCCTCGTACTCCTCGGGCGCACGCGGCGCTTGGTGCAGCCGCGAGCCGTAGTCGTCGTACATGACGCCGGTGAACACGCCGGTGCGGCTGCCGCGCAGGGTGCCCGGCTCGATGCCGGTCCGCTCGAACACTTCCCAGGCGAGTTCCAGCAGCAACCGCTGCTGCGGGTCGATGGCGAACGCCTCACGCGGGCTCAGTCCGAAGAATTCGGGGTCGAACAGGTCAGCGTCGTGCAGGAACGAACCGTGCCGCACGTAGGCGGTACCGGTGCGGTCCGGGTCAGGGTCGTAGAGCCGCTCCAGGTCCCAGCCGCGGTTGTCCGGGAAACCCGTCACGGCGTCCGTCTCGGCCCGCACGAGCCGCCACAGGTCGTCCGGACCGCGCACTCCGCCGGGATACCGGCAGCCCATGCCGACGACGACCACCGGATCGTCGGCAACCGGTGCGGCGGGCACCGGTGCGGCGGGCACCGGTGCGGCGGCCGCGGGGCCGGTGCCGCGCAGCAGCGTGTCGAGGTGCCCGGCCAATGCGAGCGGAGTGGGGTGGTCGAACACCAGGGTCGTCGGCAACCTCAAGCCGGTCGCGTTCCCGAGCCGGTTGCGCAACTCGACTCCGGTGAGCGAGTCGAAGCCGAGTTCATTGAACGCCCGTCTGACGTCCACTGTGGACTCTTCGGAGTGCCCGAGCACCGCGCGCACTTCTTTGGTGACCAGCGTCAGCAGCAACTCGGCGCGCGCTGATTCGTCCAGTGCGGACAGTCTGCGGCGCAGCGCCGGCGCGCCGCCGCTTGCCCGGCGGGCCGGTGCGAGCCCGCGCAGTGCGGCGGGCAACTGCTCCGCGGCCGTGAGGTCGAGTTTCGCAGCGACGACCGCGGAACTGCCGGATGCCAAGGCGCGGTCGAACAGCCGCAGTGCCTCGGTGGTGTCCAGGCCCGCGATGCCGCCCTGACGCAGCCGGCGCAGGTCCTCGGGGCCGAGTTCGCCGCCCATGCCGGTCCCGGACCACAATCCCCAGGCGATCGCCGTCGCGGGCAGCCCGGCTGCCCGGCGGTGCAGGGCAAGGGAGTCCAAGTAGGCATTGGCGGCCGCGTACGCGCCCTGACCTGCGGTGCCGGTGGTGCCGCTGATCGAGGAGAACAGCACGAACGCGGACAGTTCGAGGTCCCGTGTCAGCTGATGCAGGTGCCAGGCCGCGTCCGCTTTCGGTCGCAGTGCGGCCTCGATCCGGGCGTCGGTGATGGCAACGGCGGTGGCGTCCGCCACGACACCGGCAGTGTGCAGTACCGCGGTGAGCGGATGTTCGGCGGACACCCGGGCCAGCAGTCCTGCCGCTTCGGAGGCTTCGGCCACATCGCACGCCACCAGGGTGACGGCGCAGCCGAGTTCTTCCAGTTCCGCGACGAACTCCCCGGCTCCCTCGGCGGCGAGACCCCGCTTGCTCGCCAGCAGCAGGCGCCGGACACCGTGTTCCGTCGCGAGGTGCCTGGTCACGAGCTTGCCGAGGGCCCCGGTCGCCCCGGTGACCAGCACTGTGCCCCCCATTGCCCACCCGGCCGGGACCGGTTCGGCGGCGAGCCGGGTCAGCCGCGGCGCCGCCGCGGCCCCGGAGCGCACTGCCAGCTGCGGTTCGCTGCTCGCCAGAACGCCGGGAAGCACCGGCTCCGTTTCGGCACCGGGAGGCAGGTCAAGCATCACGATCCGGTCCGGGTGCTCCGCCTGCGCCGACCGGACCAGGCCGGCCACGGCGGCGGCCGCCGGATGAGCGGCCAGGTCCCGGGTCACCACGACCAGGCGGCCCGGCGACTCGGTCGCGAGCCAGCCTCGCAGCATCGCGGCAACCCGGCGCACCGCCGTGTGCACGGCCTGGACGTCCGCGCCCGCCGCGGCGGCTTCGAAGCACAACGCTTCCGGTTCTTCCGCCAGGGCTTCCGGCAGACTGTCCACATCCGACACCCAACTCGTGCGCACCGGTGCGGCGGAGGGCAGCGGAACCGATTGCCAGACCGGCTCGAGCAGCGGATCACCGCCGAGCTGCTGGGTCGTGACCGGCCGCAGCACCAGCACGTCCGCGGACAGCACCGGGGCTCCCGAGCCGTCGGCGACGGTGACCGAGACCCGTTCCGGGTCGCTGGCGTCGATGCGCACCCGAAGCTCAGTCGCTCCGGCCGCGTGCAGCCGGAGTCCGGACCAGCTGAACGGCAGCCGGATCTCCCCGCCTAGCCCGTGGACCACAGCCAGCACGTGCAGGGAAGAGTCCAGCAGCGCGGGGTGCAGGCCGTAACCGTCCGCGCGCACCCCCTCGGGCAGCTTCACCTCGGCGTATAGCGTGTCCCCTCGCCGCCAGGCCTCGCGCAGGCCTTGAAAGGCCGGGCCGTAGTCGTACCCGTGGTCGGCCAGGCTGGCGTACGCGTCTTCGACAGGCAGCGGTTCGGCGTCCGGGGGCGGCCAGTCGGTGAGCGCGTCCGGCTGCTCCGCAGCGGACCCGGCGGCGAGCACGCCTTCGGCATGCCGGGTCCACTGCTGTCCCGGACCGGTGAGGCGGCTGCGCACGAGCACCTCCCGGCGGCCGTTCCGGTCCGGACCGACCGAGACTTGCAGCTGGTAGCTCCCACTGATGTCGAGCACGAGCGGAGCGGTGAGAGTGATCTCCTGGACCGTGTCGTAGCCGAGGCTTGCGCCGGTCGCGGCGATCAGTTCGCCGTAGCAGGCGGCGGGCAGCAGTGCGGTCGCCCGCACCGCGTGGTCGGCCAGCCAAGGGTGGGTGTCCAGGGACAGCGCGCCGGTGAACAGCACGCCCTCGTCCGGCAGTTCCAGCACCGCGCCGAGCAGCGGGTGCGCGGCGGCGTCGAGTCCCAGTCCCGCAGTGCTCCCGGCCGCTGCCGGCGCGGCCAGCCAATAGCGCTGCCGTTGGAAGGGATAGGTGGGCAGGTCGACCCGACGGCCCGCGGACAGCAGCTTCGTCCAGTCCACTGTGGACCCAGCCAGGTGCGCCCTGGCCAGTGCCGTCACCAGCGCGGTGCCCTCCGGCACGTCGCGGCGCAGCACCGGGATCGAAAGCACCGGGCCGAGCGCGCATCCTTCGGCCAGCGCAGCCAGCACCCCGGTGCCCAGCTCGACCAAGGTGGCCACGCCCGTGTTTTCCAGGCACCGCACCCCGTCGAGGAACCGCACCGGCTCGCGAAGCTGGGCCACCCAGTACTCCGGATCGCGCGCCTGCCGCTCGGTCAGCGGTTCGCCGGTCCGGTTGGAGATCAGCGGAATTTTCGGCGCGGCGAAACGCATCCCGGCGGCGATCTCCCGGAAGTCCGCGGTCACCGAATCCATGTGCGCGGAGTGGAACGCGTGGCTCACCCGCAGTCGCTTGCACTTGCGGCCCCGCTCGCGCCATCGCCCGGCGACCAGTTCCACCGCGTCGGCGTCTCCGGACACGACTGTCTCGTGCGGGCCGTTGAGCGCGGCCACGCTCACCCGTTCCGGCACATCCGGGCGCACTTCTTCCTCGCTCGCTTGGATCGCGAACATCGCGCCGCCGGGCCGGGCCCGCTGCATCAACCGGCCCCGGGCGGCGACCAGCGCGCACGCGTCGTCCAGGTCGAGCACTCCGGCCGCGTGCGCGGCGGTCAGCTCGCCGACGGAATGGCCCAGCACCGCGTCCGCCCGCAGCCCCAGTCCGGTGACCACCCGGTGGAGGGCGGTCCCGACGGCGAACAGCGCGGGCTGGGTGAACTCGGTCTGGTCCAGCAGCGCCGCCTCCAAGGTGCCGGGCTCGGCGAACAACACCTCCGTCAGCGGCCGGGACAGGTGCGGGTCCAGCCGCGAGCAGACGTCGGTCAGCGCCTCGGCGAACGCGGGCATCCGCGCGGCCAGTTCCCGGCCCGCGCCCGGTCGCTGCCCGCCCTGTCCGGTGAACAGGAACGCCGCGCCGCCGGGCCGGGCAGGCTCGCGCAGCAGGTGCGGCGAGGAGTCCCCGGCGGCCAGCGCGCGCAGCGCGGCGATCCGGTCCGCCTCGTCCTCGGCGACGATCGCGGCGCGGATCGGCAGTCCGGCCCGGTTGAGCAGAGCACGAGCCACGTCTGCGGCGTCCGCCTCGGCGGCCGGTCCGGTCAGCGACGCGGCGAACTCGCGCAACGCCGGCTCGGAGCGCGCGGACAGCAGCCAGGGCATCGGCGCGTCCGCGGCCGGAGCGGTGCGCGGAGCGTCTTCGGCGGGAACCTCTTCCAGGACCAGGTGCGCGTTGGTGCCGCTGATGCCGAACGACGACACCCCGGCCCGGCGCGGGCGCCCGGGGTGCTCCCACGCACGGGACTCGGTCAGCAGCCGCACGGCTCCCGCGGACCAGTTCACGTGCGGGGTAGGCGCGTCCAGGTGCAGCGAGGCGGGCAGGGTGGCGTGCCGCATGGCTTGCACCATCTTGATCACTCCGGCCACTCCGGCGGCGGCTTGGGTGTGGCCGATGTTGGATTTGATCGATCCCAGCCAGAGCGGCCGGTCTCGTTCGCCGAAGACTTCGAGCAGGGCGTTGGCTTCGATCGGGTCGCCGAGGCGGGTTCCGGTGCCGTGCGCCTCCACCGCGTCCACCCCGGCCGGGTCCAGCCCCGCCACCGCCAGCGCGTCCCGGATGACCCGATTCTGCGCGGGACCGTTCGGCGCGGTCAGTCCGTTGCTGGCGCCGTCCTGGTTGACCGCGCTGCCGCGGATCACTGCCAGCACTGGATGTCCGTTCCGGCGGGCGTCGGACAGCCGCTCGAGCAGCACCAGCCCGGCCCCCTCGGAGAAGCCGGTGCCGTCCGCGGCCGCGGCGAACGATTTGCACCGTCCGTCCGAGGAGAGCCCGCGCTGCCGGCTGAATTCGACGAACGTCGCCGGGGTGGCCATCACCGTCACTCCGCCTGCCAGCGCCATCGAGCATTCGCCTGCCCGCAGCGCCTGCCCGGCCAGGTGGATGCCCACCAGCGAGGACGAGCACGCGGTGTCGACGGTGACCGCCGCGCCGCGCAGCCCGAAGGTGTAGGCGATCCGCCCGGAGGCCACACTGCCGTAGCTGCCATTGCGCAGGTATCCCTCGACGTCGCCGGGGGCTTCGGGCAGCCGGCCGCCGTAGTCGCCGTACATCACGCCGGTGAACACGCCGGTCCGGCTGCCGCGCAGCGCCTGCGGGTCGAGGCCAGCACGCTCGAACGCTTCCCATGCCAGCTCCAGCAGCAACCGCTGCTGCGGGTCGGTGGACAGCGCTTCCCTCGGGCTGATCCCGAAGAAGTCGGCGTCGAACCACGCCGCGTCAGACAGGAAGCCGCCGGAGACGGTGGTGGATTTGCCGAGCGCTTCCGGGTCCGGATCGTGCAGCCGCTCGACGTCCCAGCCGCGGTCGGTGGGGAATTCTCCGATGACGTCGGCTCCGTTGGCCACCAGCTGCCACAGATCCTCGGGCGACCGCACGTCGCCGGGGTAACGGCAGCTCATCGAGACAATGGCGATCGGTTCGTCCGAAGCGGACACCACGGCGGCGGCGCGGGCGGGCGAGGCGGTGCCGGTCAGCTGTTTTCGCAGGAAGCCCGCGACGGCCGCCGGGGTGGGATGGTCGAAAGCCACTGTGGCCGGCAACCGCAGGCCGGTGCGCGCGGACAGTGCGTTGCGCAATTCGACAGTGGTGAGCGAGTCGAACCCGAGATCCTTGAACGGCGTGTCCGCGGCCACGCTCGCGGTGTCGCCGTGCCCGAGCACTTCAGCGGCGTGCGCGATCACCGCGCGCTCGATCGCCCGTGCCTGCTCGGCCTCTGGCAGCGCCGCGATCTTCTGCTGCCACGAGGAGCCCTCCGGGCTCTTCCGCGGCGAGGCTGGGCGGCCGGACAGCCGGCGGATGGCCTCGGCGTCCAAAGCGGCGGCCACCACCAGCGGTCCGGTCGCCGCGTCGAACAGCGCCAGGCCTCGTTCGGCGGAAAGCGGCGCGATGCCGAGCCGGGCCATCCGAGCGACGTCGGCCACGCCCATGTCGCCGGTCATGCCGCTGGCCGGTGCCCACAGACCCCAGGCGATCGAGGTCGCGGGAAGCCCGTGCGCGGCGCGGTGGGCGGCCAGCGCGTCGAGTGAGGTGTTCGCCGCGGCGTAGCTGGCCTGGCCCGCTCCGCCGAGGACGCCGACCACCGAGGAGAACATCACGAACGCGGCCAGCTCGCCGGTGAGCTCGTGCAGATGCCAGGCGGCGTCCGCCTTGGGCCGCAGCACCCGGTCCAGCTGGTGCGGCCCCAGAGCTGCCACGGTGGCGTCGTCCAGGACCCCGGCCGCGTGGACCACGGCCGAGACCGGCCGGTCGGCGGGCACGTTCGCCAGCATCTCGGCCAGACGAACGCGGTCGGCGGCGTCGCAGGCCACGACCTCGGCCTCCGCGCCGGCCGCGGCGAGCCGGTCGACGAGCTCGGCCGCCCCCGGGGCGTCCGCACCTCTCCTGCTCATCAGCAGGAAATGCCGGACCCGGTGCACAGTGGCCAGGTGCTCGGCGACGAGGGCGCCGAGCACCCCGGTCGCACCGGTGATCAGGACAGTGCCGCGGAGATCGGTGAACGGGCTCGAGCCAGCCTCTTCTGCCGGGACCAGACGCGGTTCGAGCGCCACGCCGCCGCGGACCGCCAGCTGCGGCCGGTCGGCGGCCGCAGCTGAGACCAGCGCGGCCCGCGACGTCGGATCGTTGTCCACGTCGACGATCCGGAACCGGCCGGGATGCTCGGTCTGCGCGGTCCGCAGCAGACCCCACAGCGCCGCGCCGGCCAGATCCGGAACGTCCTCCGCGCCCGCCGCGACCGCGCCGCGGGTCAGCACGACGAGGGTGCTCTCGGCGAACGTGTCGTCCGCGAGCCAGGCTTGCAACGCCGCCAGTACCTCCCGTGCCAGCGTTCGCGCCTGGTCCGGCCGCTCGGCTGGGGTTTCGGTCCAGCCGGTCAGCACCACCGTGGCAGGCACTGGCAATCCGTCGTTGACCGCCGCTTGCAGCGCGGAAATGGCGGCGAGCCGGAACACGCCGGCCAGCCACGGGTGTTCCGCACCGACCGCCGCCCAATCCGGTCCGGGCGTCGCGGCCGGCAGCGGGACCGGGGACCAGTCCAGCCGGCGCAGGCCGCTGCTGCGGTCGGCCGCGGCCAGCGCGCGCAGGTCCGCGGGCCGCGTCACCAGCGTTTGCACCGATATCGCCGGGGCACCCGTCAGGTCGGTCGCGGTGATGGCGACGCCGTCGTCTCCGGCCGGGGAGAGCCGCACTCGCAACGTCGTCGCGCCGGCCGCCACCGCACTGATCCCGGTCCAAGCGAACGGCAGGTCGGGCGCGCTGCTGCCATCCCGGCCCGGCAACAGGCCCACGGCATGCAGAGCCGAGTCGAGCAAGGCCGGGTGCACCCGGAAGCGGTCCGCGTCCGAGCGCAGTTCGTCGGCGAGGACGACCTCGGCGAACACCTCTTGCCCTAGCCTCCACGCGGCAGTCAGGCCCTGGAAGGCAGGCCCGTAATCGTACCCGCGCGCCGCCAGCACGGCGTACCGGTCCGACAGGTCCACCGGCACTGCTCGCGGCGGCGGCCACGGCCCGGTGTCCTCCGACATCGGTACGGCGTCGGGGCGGAGCAGACCGGCTGCGTGCTCGGTCCAGCTCGCGTCAGCGGCCTCCGGACGAGAGTGGATGCGCACTGGGCGCCTGCCAGTCTCGTCGGCGGGCTCGACAGTCAGCTGAACGTCCGTCGCGCCGTGCGCCGGCAGCACCAGCGGCGCGTGCAAGGTCAACTCGTCGACCTGCGCGCACCCCAGCCGCTCGCCTGCCCACAACGCCAGTTCCAGCATCGCCGTTCCGGGGAGCAGCACGGTCCTGGCCACGGCATGGTCGGCCAGCCACGGGTGGGCGTCGCGCGACAACCGCCCGGTGACCAGGGTGGTCCCGTCCACCAGCGTGAGCACCGCGCCGGCCAGCGGATGCCGGGCCGGGGTCAGCCCGGCGGCTGCCACGTCCGGTTCGGACCCGCCTGTCAGCCAGTACCGTTCGCGCTGGAACGGGTACGTGGGCAGATCCGGCAGCGCGCCAGGGGCTTCGCCGAGCGCGGCCCGCCAGTCGATCGCGAGCCCGCGCACGTGCGCTCTGCCCAGCGCTGACCGGAATTGGCCGAGCCCGCCGTGGTCCCGGCGCAGCGAGCCCGTCGCCAGCACATCGCCCGCTTTGGCCGCTTCGGCTGTCTCTTGCACCCCGAGCGTGAGCACGGGGTGCGGGCTGACCTCGATGAACGTACGGTGATCCGCGTCCAGCAGCGCTCGGGTGGCGCGCTCGAACAGCACCGGCTCGCGCAGGTTCCGGAACCAGTAGCCGGCGTCCAGCGGTTGCTCCGCCAGGTTCCCGGACACCGTCGAATACATCGGGATCCGGGCAGGCCGCGGCCGCAGGTCCGAAAATCGCTCCAGCAGCTGTTCGCGCAGAACCTCCACCTGGGGCGAGTGGGAGGCATAGTCCACCGGCACCATCCGGGCGCGGATGTCCTCGCCCCCGCAGCGCTCGCGCAGCGCGGCCAACGCCTCCGAGTCGCCGGACACGACTGTGGAGGCCGGGCTGTTGGTGGCCGCGACCGACACCCGTGCACCCCACGGCGCGGCGAGTTCGCCGACCCGCTCGGCCGGTGCGGACACGGACATCATGCCGCCCTGCCCGGCCAGCGCGCCCAGCGCCCGGCTGCGCACCGCGACCAGCCGCGTCGCGTCCGCGAGAGACAGCGCGCCGGCGACGTACGCCGCGGCGATCTCGCCTTGCGAGTGACCGATCACCGCGTCCGGCTGTACTCCCGCCGCCTGCCACATCGCGGCCAGCGAGACCATGACCGCGAACAGCGCGGGCTGCACGACGTCCACCCGCTCCAGCGGCGGCGCGTCCGGTGCGCCGCGCAGCACCTCGTCCAGCGACCAGTCCACCCAGTTCGACAGCGCGGACGCGCATTCGGACATCTGTGCGCGGAACACCGGGCTGGACTCAGCCAGGTCCACCGCCATCCCTGCCCACTGGGAACCCTGACCGGGGAACACGAACACCACCCGGCCTCGGTCGGTCGCCGTGCCGCGAACCACCGACTGGGAGACGCCACCCGCGGCGAGTTCCCGCAACGCGGCCAGCATGCCGTCGCGGTCCTCGGCCGTGAGCAGGGCGCGTTCGCGCAGCGCCGCCCGTCCGGTGGCCAGCGCCCACCCTGCCGCGTCCTGGTCGAAATCGGGATCGCGGGCAACCGTCTCGTGCAATGCGGAAGCCATGGCGCGCAACGCGGACTCGTCCCGCGCGGACAGCGCCCACGGCACCGTCGGAGCGGTGCGCGCGGCGGCCGGGGCGGGGCTGTCGCCTTCCTCCAGGATCACGTGCGCGTTGGTGCCGCTGATGCCGAACGACGACACCCCGGCCCGGCGAGGCCGGGAACCGCGCGGCCAAGGCAGCGCCTCGGTCAGCAACGCGACCGCGCCCGCCGACCAGTCGACGTGCGGCGAGGGCTGGTCCACGTGGAGAGTGCGCGGCAGCTGCTCGTGTCGCATGGCCTCGACGATCTTGATCACTCCGCCGATGCCCGCCGCGGCCTGGGCGTGGCCGGTGTTCGACTTCAGCGAACCCAGCCGCAGCGGCCGCTCCGGGTCGCGGTCGCGTCCGTAGGTCGCCAGCAGGGCCTGGGCCTCGATGGGATCGCCGAGGCGGGTACCGGTGCCGTGCGCTTCGACGACATCGATGTCGGAACCGGACAGCCCGGCCGTGGCCAGCGCTTGCCTGATCACCCGTTCCTGCGCGGCCCCGTTCGGTGCGGTCAGCCCGTTGCTGGCGCCGTCCGAGTTGACCGCGGAACCGCGCAGCACGGCCAGGATCCGCCTGCCGTCGCGGCGGGCCTCGGACAACCGCTGCAGCACCACGACGCCGACGCCCTCGGCCCATGCGGTGCCGTCCGCCCCGGCCGCGAACGGCTTGCACCGCCCGTCCGGAGCCAGCCCGCCCTGCCTGCTGAATTCCACGAACATGCCGGGACCGGACAGCACCGTCACGCCGCCAGCCAGTGCCAGCGAGCATTCGCCCTGGCGCAGCGCCTGTGCGGCCAGGTGCAACGCCACCAGCGAGGACGAGCACGCGGTGTCGACGGTCAGCGCGGGTCCTTCCAGACCCAGCAGGTAGGCGATCCGGCCGGAGGCGACGCTCGGGGTGCCGCCGGTCAGTAGGTAGCCCTCGGCTCCGGCTGCGGGCTCGTGCAGTCGCGGGCCGTAGTCCTGCGCGGTGGTGCCGACGAACACCCCGGTGCGGCTGCCCCGCAGTCCGTCCGGGCGGATGTCAGCGCGCTCCAGCGCCTCCCACGCGGTCTCGGCCAGCACCCGTTGCTGCGGGTCCATGGCCGCGGCCTCGCGGGGGCTGATCCCGAAGAACGCGGCGTCGAACCGGTCGGCATCGTCCAGGAACCCGCCGCGGGCGGTGTCCGTCCCGAGGCCGGGCAGGTCCCAGCCCCGGTTGCCGGGGAAAGGCCCGGTCGCGTCGACCCCGTCGGCGACCAGCCGCCACAGGGCTTCAGGCGAAGCGGCCGCGCCGGGAAACCGGCACGCCATGCCGACGATCGCGATCGGCTCGCCGGGCACCGCGGGCGCGGCGTCCGGCTCGGCGATCGGGGACCCGGAACGCAAGTCCGCCACATGCCGGGCCAGCGCCTCCGCGGTGGGATGGCTGAACACGACAGTGGGCGCCAGCGCCAGACCGGTGCGCTCGGCCAGCCGGTCGCGAAGCTCGACCGCGCCCAGCGAATCGAGACCGAGTTCCTTGAACGGGGCCCGGGCGGGCACAGCGTCCGCTTCGCGGTGCCCGAGGACGACGGCAATCTGCTCGCGCACCAAGTCCAGCGCGGGGCGGCCGGGCTCCGGCCGCGCTCGCTCCGCCGCGGACTCGGTCGCCGGCGCCTCCTGGGCCACCGGCCCGGCGACGTTGTCGAGCCAGTGGCGTTGCCGGTCGAACGCGTAGGAGGGAAGTGCGCAGACCGGAGCCTCGGGCAGGTGCGCGGTCCAGTCCACTGGCGCCCCGAACACGTGTGCGGTGGCCAGTGCGGTGTCGAAGGACTCGGCTTCCGGGCGGTTCGCGCGCAGCGTCGGGACCGCCCGCACGCCGGTGGCGACCGCCCGCGCCGCCGTGCTCAGGGTGCTGTCCGGGCCGAGTTCGACGAACACCGGGTCGGCGGGTTCGAGTGCGGCCGCGACGCCGTCGGCGAACCGCACTGCCGCGCGGATGTGCTCGGCCCAGTAGTCCGGAGAGCACAACTGAGCGGCGGTCGCGACCCGGCCGGTGACGTTCGAGATCACCGGGACCGCAGGCGGGGAGTACGACACCCGGGTGGCGACGGCCCGGAACCCGGTCAGCGCGGACTCCATGTGCGCGGAGTGGAACGCGTGACTGGTCCGCAGCCTCCGGGTCCGCCGTCCCGCTCCCGCCCACCGGTCGGCGATCCGCTGCACGGCCTTGGCATCCCCGGAAACGACGATCGCGCGTGGGCCGTTGACCGCGGCGATGTTCGCGCCCGGCAGCAGGTCCGCGCGCACCTCGTCCTCGCTCGCCTCCACCGCGATCATCGCGCCGCCGCCGGGTGCGGCCTGCATCAGCTCGCCTCGGGCGGCGACCAACGCGCACGCGTCGGCGAGTCCGAGCACCCCGGCCAGATGCGCGGCGGTCAGCTCCCCGATCGAATGCCCGACCAACACGTCCGGCACCAGGCCCCGGGACCGCAACAACCGGTACAGCGCGGTTTCCAGCGCGAACAGTGCAGGCTGGGCGTACCGCGTCTCGTCGAGCGCCGCCGCGTGTGCCGGGTCGTGCATGACGTCCCGCAACGGCAACGGCAGACGGGGGCCGAACTCCGCGCAGATCTCGTCCAGCGCCTCCGCGAACTCGGGATGCGCGGCGCAGAGTTCGCGTCCCATGCCGGTGCGCTGGCTGCCCTGACCCGCCAGGAGATAGACCAGCCGCGGCGATCCGGCGGCCTCGCCGGTCACCACCGCGGGGTGCTCCCGTTGCTCGGCAAGCGCGGCGAGACCGTCCAGCAGATCGCGCCGGTTCTCTCCCCGCACCACGGCGCGGCAGGCGAACCGGGTGCGGGTGGCGGCGAGTGACACGGCGATCGAGGCCGGGTCCGCGTCGGCCCGTCCGGCGAGCTTGGCGGCCTGCCCGCGCAACGCGCCGGGGCTCGCGGCGGACAGCACCCACGAGACCGGGCCTCGTCCGGACTCGGTCTCCGACGTGATTCGCGGCCGTTCTTCCAGCACCACATGGCAGTTGGCGCCGCCCATGCCGAACGACGACACCCCGGCGATCAGCCTGCGGTCCGGATGCGGCCAGTCCCCGAGCTCGGTCCGCACGCGCAGGCTGAGCGCGTCCAGCGGGACGGCCGGGCTGGGCGCCGAGAAGTTCAGGTGCGCGGGCAGCTCCCGGTGCCGCAGGCTCAGGACCGTCTTCACCAGCCCAGCGATTCCCGCCGCGCCCTCCAGATGCCCGATGTTGGTCTTCACCGAGCCGATCAGGAGCGGGTCGTCCGGTTCGCGCGAGGTGCCGAGCGCCGAACTCAGCGCGGCTGCCTCGACGGGATCGCCGACAGCGGTTCCGGTGCCGTGGGCTTCGACGTACTGCACCTCGGCCGGGTCCACCCCGGCAGCGGCGTAAGCCCGTGCCAGCACGGAGGACTGTGCCTCGGCGCTGGGCACGGTGAGCCCGTCCGTGGCGCCGTCGTTGTTCATCGCGCTGCCCCGCAGCACACACCACACCGGATCGCCGTCGGCCAGCGCGCGGGCGAGCGGCTTGAGCAGGACCACCGCGCCGCCCTCGCCGCGGACGAACCCGTTGGCGCCGTCGGCAAAGGCGGCGCAGCGGTCGTCGGGGGACAGCCCGCCGAACCTGGCCGTGCTCACCGCGCTGTCTTCGACCAGGTTGAGCTGCACCCCGCCGGCCAGCGCCAGTTCGGACTCTCCCCGCCACAGGCTTTCCGCTGCCAGATGCACCGCGACCAGGGACGAGGACTGCGCGGTGTCCACGGTCAGGCTCGGTCCGGCCAGCCCCAGCGTGTAGGAGACCCGGTTGGCGATGACGCCCTTGTTCAATCCCGTCGAGCTGTGCCGGGTGGCGGCCGCGGGGCCGCCGCGGGACAGCAGAGTCGCGTAATCGTGCGAGGTGGAGCCGACGAACACACCGGTGCGGCTGCCGCGCAACACGTCCGGCAGTATCCGGGCGTCCTCGACGGCCTCCCAGGCCAGCTCCAGCAGCAGCCGTTGCTGGGGGTCCATGGCTGCCGCCTCGCGCGGCGCGATGCCGAAGAACCCCGCGTCGAACTCGGCGACCTGGTCGAGGAACCCGCCCCGCCTGCCCGGCCCTTGGTCCGGCGCGGGCCACCGGTCGCGCGGGACGGGCCGCAAGGCGTCGCGGCCGGACCGCAACAGCTGCCAGAACGCGGCGGGGTCCGCGCCGCCGGGCAGGCGGCAGGCCAGGCCGATCACCGCGAGTGAGGCAGCGGTCAGTGGCGGGGGTGAGGCTGTCATGGCAGAACGGGCTCCCAGCTCATCGCGCATTGACGGGGGTCGGTCGCGCGCCGGTCAACCGGCGTCGGACTCGCAGCAGGTGCAGCAGGGCGCCCAGCACCGCTGCCCGGGTGCTCGCGGTGCCGCGCATGCGCAGCACCGAGCGCATGGCCCACAGCCCGGATTCGGTGGTGTGCGCGGGAGACCCGTGCACGTCGTCGTTGGCGGCCAGCCACAGTTCGGGCACGTGCGCGCGCAGGTGGTTCGACTCGCCCCGCGGGATGATCTCGTCGCGACCGCTGACCAGGTAGGCAACCGGAATCCGCGGGGCGGCCAGCTGTTCAGGGGTCAGCGCCCAGCCGGGCAGCACGCTGGGCAGCCGGTCCTGTCCCACCCCGGTGAGGTGCGACAGGGTGGCCATGGTCAGGCGAGGCACCCGCCTCTGCCATTCGGCGTCGGTGAAGAACTCGGCGATCGGAGCTCCGGAGGTGACCACTCCCCGGATGCGCGGGTCGGACGCGGCGGCCCGCAGCGCGAGGTGCCCGCTGAAGCTCAGCGCCAGCGCGTAGGTGTGCGTCACGTCGGCCTGCTCGGCGATCGCGTCCAGCAACGCGGGGAACAGCTGCCAGCTGTCCGCCGTGTAGCGCGTGGTGTTCTCGCCGACGCCGGGCATTTCCGCGACCAACCCGGCCATCCCCAGCCCGGCGAGCCGGGCCAGCAGCGGGGCCCACTGCTCCTTGATGCTCACGATGCCGCCCATGACCAGCAGCACCGGGCGGGGCTGCGTGACGGAAAGGCCCACGGACCAGCACCGCACCCGGCCGCCGGGCACGGCCAGCTCCAGCCGCCGGAACCCCTTGTCGGCCGCGAACACCTCGAACGCGGCGACGCACCGGTTCAGCGCCTCCGCCCTCGCGTCGCAGTCGACAAACGGGAAGCGGGCCATGTTGTAGTACCGGCAGGCGCCCACGTGGTCGCCGCGCTCGGCCAGGTCCTGGGCCGCGCCGCTCCATTCGCCCACCCAGGAGCCCGGTCCGCCGTCGGTGTCGCGGTGCACCCGGTCCAGCACGGCCCGGTAGCGGACGGGCTTGATCCGCTGCGCCCGCGCGTGCACCTCGAAGTAGCGCTTGAGTTCGTCGACGTCGGTCACCGGGCCGCCTCCGCGGCTGCGGCCTCGTCCGTTTCGGGCCGTTCCAGGCAGGATTCCAGCGCCTGCTTGATCTCGGTCAGCACGTCCGCGGCCTCGGCCCCGTCGATGACGCGGTGATCGAACGCCAGGCTCAGCCGCATCACCGGAGCCACCGCGACCGCTCCGTCCGCCGCCACCGGCCGGTCCAGGACCCGGCCGACGCCAAGGGTCACCGTCGTCCCGCCGACCGAGTGGAACGAGTCCACTGCCCGGTGCCCCAGCGAGGTGACCGCGACGGTCCCGAACACCCGCGGCCGCCTGCCGAGCGGGCGCACTCCGAGCCGGTAGAGCACCCCGGCCACCGGCCCCGGCACCCGGTGCAGCAGGCGCACCCCCGCGTAGTCCGGCATCGTCGCCGGGTCGCTGTCGCGGTGGCGCTCCACCTGCCGCTGGATCTCTTCCAGCCCGGCGGTGTCCACGTCTTCGACCACGGTGGACAGCACCACGCGGCACCCGTCGATGTGCTTGTCCAGCGTCAGTTTCCCGTGTACCGCGGGGTAATGCGCGATCCGCGTGCCGCGCACCGCCGCGTTGGCCTCCGGATGCCGGGCCAGTACCTCGCCCGCGGCTCGCAGGACGTAACTCACCAGCGAGTACCGCTTGCCCGCCGCGGCGCGGTGGGCAAGCACGGCGGTCATGTCCACCTCGGTGTCCAGGAACACAGGTGCGAACGGCCGCACCTCGCGCAGGAACAGCAAGGTATGCCTGCGCTGCTTGGGAATGCGCATTCCCGTGCCACCTCCCGGGGTCAGGCCCGCGCCACCGCGAAGCCGGATTTGATCCACTTGCTGGACTCCACGGCCACCCCGAGCGCCCGTTCCCCTGCGGCGATCCGCGGCAGCAGCCGCTCCAGCTGGAAGAACGGCGTGGCGTTGCCGACGTTCGCCGTCTCGGTCACGCAGCTGATCTCCTCAGCCCCGTGCAGCCCGAGGTGTTCGACGATCCGTTCGGTCATCCGGCCGGACAGCTGCGGCGGCAGCAGATAGTCCACATCGGACTCTTCCCAGCCCGCCCGGTCGAGCAGCTCGGCCAGGATCTCCGCGGACATCGCGGGCACGTTCGCCTCGATCGCCTTGTAGTCCTCAGTGATCGGCGCGGAGCCGTCCCGGTTGCCCGCCGCGCCGAACCACTCGACGACCTGGGCCGGGTCCCGGCCGAGACCGGTCAGCCGGACGAACGCCTCGACCAGTTCCGGAGCCTCGCCGTCGTCGGCGGTGCTCAGCACGGCAGCGCCGACGCCGTCGCCGAACAGCAGGGTGCTCACTGTTTCCGCCGGGGGTAGTTCGGTGATGTCCATGGCCAGGTCCACGTGCTTGGCGCACATGTCACCGCCGAGCACCAGCGCGGTCCGGTGCGCCCCGCCTTCGAGCAGCCGCCGGGCCAGCTCCAGCGCCTGGATCGCGCCGGAACAGCCGGACTGCAGCTGGTAGGCGGGCACGTCGTTGATGCCGAGCCGCTCGGCGGCCATCGTCACCGTCGCAGGCACCAGTGCGTCCGGAGTGGACGTGGCCAGCACCATCACGTCGACCTCGGCGGGAGCCACGTTCGCGGCGGACAGCGCCCGGCCGCCCGCGGTGGCGGCGAGCCCGGCGAGGTCGGTGCGCACCGTTCCGGTGTCCAGGTCGACCGACAGATGCCGGGTGCGGGTGCCGATGAAGGTGTCCGCCCATTGCACCCACGCCTCGTTGGTGCCGAAATGCGCGGCGAGCCGCGCGTTGCTCAGCGGCGGTCCGGGCAGCGCGGTGCCGACGGCACGCACGTGGACGGTCACGATTCGGCGCCGGGCTCGTCCCACAGGGCCATTTCGACCTCGACGGTGAAGTCGGTGGGCGGGCCGATCAGTTTCCAGCGCCGGTACCCGGTCTTGCCGGCCAGCTCGCCGGTCAGCCCCTTGACCGGGAATTGCACCCAGCCGCCCTTGACCATAGCGATGTAGTCCACGACCGCGTAGCCGACGAGCGTGCCGGCGGGCATGGTGACGACCTCGTGGTAGGAAGCCGTGAGATGGCCGTCCTCCGGCCGCGGCAGCTGTTCCACCGACAGTCCGTACGCCTGGCCGATGACCTTGCCGTCCTTGTCGGCGATGTTGTTGTAGTAGACGCCGGACACTCCGGGACCGGGAACGCCGGTCTCGCCGGTGAGCTGTTTCGTATAAAACGATTTCTCGATCAAACCGGAGTAGGTGATGGCCCCGTCCGCCGCCGCGGCCGGGATCGCGTCGCTTTCCAGTGTCATATTCTTCCTTCGCCGTCCGGGTGGCCGGAACACTTGGCACCGGCCGCACTTCACTGCCGTCGACGGATTATGGGGAAGAGGGGCTAAAAGCCTCTTGTGTCGCTCTTAAGACCCTCTTGCGGCGGCATTGGGCGAATCGGCTCAAGCGATTGCTCCGCGCCGTTGAACAGCACGCTAAGCGAATCTTTAGCGCTGCGGTCAATCCTTCGATGCATGACCGAAGCAGCGGAAACGGCTATTCCCGCATTCCCGATGCCGCGCGGATGCCCCTTCGCGCCGCCCGCGGGCTACCACGAACTCCGGGCCGAGCGGCCGGTCAGCCGGGTCGTCCTGCCGACCGGCCGGACCTGCTGGCTGGTCACCAGTTACGAGCACGCGCGTCCGTTGCTGGCCGACCCCCGGGTGAGTTCGCGCCGCGCCGACCCGGGTTATCCCGCGCTGGCTCCCGGCGCGGCGGCGTTGAGCGAGCACACGAAGGGCTGGCTCACCTGGATGGACCCGCCCGAGCACACGGCGCATCGCCGGATGGTGCTGCGCGAGTTCACCGTGCGGCGGGTGCAGGCGATGCGGCCGCGCATCCAGCGGATCGTCGACGAACGGCTGGACGCGATGCTGGCCGCCGGGGGACCGGCGGACCTGGTGGCGGAACTGTCGTTGCCGGTCCCGTCGCTGGTGATCTGCGAACTGCTCGGCGTGCCCTACGCCGACTGGAACACGTTCCAGCGGAACACTGCCGTCGCGGCGCGCTTCGACAGCACGATGGAAGAACGGATCGCCGCGCTCGGAGAGGTGCGTGCCTACCTGGACCGGCTGGTCGCCGACAAGGAGACCGACCCGGCGGAAGACCTGCTCAGCAGGCTGATCGTCGGTTACCAAGAGGCAGGCGACTATGACCACGACCACCTGACCAGCCTGGCCACCCAGCTGCTCATCGGTGGACACGAAACCACCGCGAACATGATCTCGCTCGGCGTGCTCGCGCTGCTGGAGCACCCTGAGCAGCTGGCCGCGCTCACCGCCGACGCCGGCCTGATGCCGGCCGCGGTCGAGGAATTGCTGCGCTATTTCAGCATCGCCGACGTGGTGACCGGCCGGGTGGCGCTCGCCGACATCGAGATCGGCGACGTGGTGATCGGCGCGGGCGACGGCCTCTACCTGCCGTTGGCCGCGGCCAACCACGACGGCGCGGCCTACCGGAATCCGCACGAGCTGGACATCCACCGGGACTCCCGCGGCCATCTCGCGTTCGGGCACGGGATTCACCAGTGCGTCGGGCAGCAGCTGGCGCGGCTGGAACTGGCCGTCACGTACCGCAGTCTGTTCGAGCGCATCCCCGGCCTGCGGACGACGGTCCCGGCGACGGAACTGAGGTACCGGGACAACGCGACGATCTTCGGCGTCGCCGAGGTTCCGGTCACGTGGTGAGCGGCGGCTGACGCGGACCGGGCCTCCGATTCGGTCATGGCACGGCCGGGCGCGCAGGCGGCCCGCTGGCGGAAGACGGGGCGGTACCGGCTGAAATCTGCCCGGCGGCGGCGAAGCGCTTCCGGCGGCGGTTTCTGCTCGGCCCGAGAAGAGCCTTGGCCAATGCCTGAATCTGGCCGGCTGCCCGGGCCTTGGCACCCGCGCCGGTCCGGCCGCCTTCCGGCCGCTGTGCCGCGCGCACCTGGCTGAAGTCCTGGCCCAGACGAGTGCTCACCACCGCCCGGGCGGCTGGAGTGGCGAGCGCAGCATTCAACGACAACGGGAGGTGCGCTCCGACGCCGGTGGCCGGAAACCGGCGAGGCGTCGTGGTCGCTCTCTTTCCGTTGCCGCGGCGGCTCCGCCGTCGGACCGGCTGTGGCGACTTCCGGTATTTTCAACGCCAGCCGTCGTCAGCGGGCCGGTCAGGGGCCTCCCCTCGACAGACGGCACACCCCGTCCTCGCAGGTTCGCTCCAGCCGGCCGCGCGACAGGGTCTGCGCCAGCCCGATCGCCCAGCACGTCGGGCATCCGCGCAGGGTCAGCACGCCCAGCGGCAGCGCCAGCAGGCTGATCCAGCCGACGACCGGGGCCAAGGCGATCGACGTGGCGATCAGGCCGAATCCGGCGAACCCGCGCGCGAGGTGGACCGGCAGGGACTTGCTGGCGTACGACGTGCTCATCGGGCTTCCTCCGGGAGATCCAGGCAAGCGCGGACGGCGGCGCGGGCGCGGTGCAGCCGTGACTTCATCGCGGCGGTGCTCAAGCCCAGCGACTTGGCGACGGTCTTTCCCGGCAGGCCTTGGATGTCGCGCATGATCAGCACCCCGCGCTGGTCGTCGGGCAGCGACGCGATGGCGGCGGACAGGCGTTCGACCTCCAGCCTGCTCAGCACGTCGTCCTCGGCGGACGGGCCCGCGGTGTCCGGGATCGGTTCGTCGCGCCGCACCAGAGCCCGCGCCCGGCGCAGGCACTCGTTGCGGACGATGCGGAACATCCACGACGCGAGCGCGGCCGTCGCGCGCAGGGTTCCGATCTTGCGGAACAGGACGATCATCGCCTCCTGCGCCGCGTCCTCGGCGTCCTGGCTGCTCGCGCACAGCGAGAACGCGAAGCGCCGGACGTGCGGGTACGCGCCGGACACCAGTACGGCGATCGACGCCTCGTCGCCGCGTTGCGCCGCCAGGACGAGCTGGTCGGCGGGCCACGGCTCAGCCACGCTTCGACCTGCCGCGCGCTCGCAGGAACACCACGCAGCTGCACACCAGAACCGCCACGACCACTACCGCGACAATGACTGCGGTCATCGAACCTCCTTCGACGCGTCGGCCTTGTGGCCGCACGTCCATAAGAGCGATCGGCCCGGCGAAAGGATTCAGCCGCGCGAAGATCCGCGGCTGTGCTAACTTAGCCGTGCGCCCCATATGGGCCTACGCATGGAGGTAGCGGCTAACCAGCCAGCACAGAGATCGGGCTCTCCGTCTCTCGCAGTTCCGCGGATCCGTCAGCCGGATCACTGCGCCATGCTTGTGCCTGCGGGGTCTTTTCGCGTCCTGTCCTGTGCTCGATGCCTCCTTTCCGGAAACAGTCGAAAGGAATTGTGTGAGCAACGATTTTCACCGCCGGCTCATTGCCGAGTTCCGCGCGAACCGCGGTGTGCTGAGCGGCATGTTCGAGGGATGGTCGCTGGCGGTGCTGACGACGATCGGCGCGAGGAGCGGCCTGGACCGGGAGGTGCTGCTCGGCTACCTGCGGATCGACGGCAACGGCGTGGTCGTCGCTTCGGCGAACGGGGCGGACCGCAATCCCGCTTGGTACCACAACATTCGGCGGAATCCGAGGGTGACCGTCGAGACCGGCAGCGACACGTATCAGGCGATGGCGGCCATTCCGCGGGGAGCCGCGTACGAGAGGCTTTTCGCGCAAGTGGTCGCCGAAGCTCCGGGCTACGGCGATTATCAGGCGAAGACGACCCGTGAGATTCCGGTGGTCGTATTGCATCGGATCGACGAGCGCGTCAAAGGAATGGGGGATTGGCTCGTCGAAGTGCACCAATGGTTTCGCAGCGAGTTGCGGGCGCTGCGCGAGCAGGCGGACGGCTTGGTCAACGGCCGTGCGACCGCGATTGTCCGGCCGAAACCGGACTTGGCTCAGGAGATGCGCACGCACTGTCTCAGCTTCTGCACCGCGCTGCGCCGCCATCACGTCGGCGAGGACTCGGTGGTGTTCCCTTCGCTGGCGACGCAGTTCCCGGCGCTCGCCCCGGCCATCGCGCAGCTCGCCGAGCAGCATCACGTGGTCGCGCGGCTGCGGGACTCGATCCGGGAGCTGGTCGACGGCTTCGTCCCGGGCGAATCCGACCCGGGGAGGCTGCGGACCGAACTGGAGCGGCTCGCCGGTGAACTGGAGGCGCACTTCGACTTCGAGGAGCAAGCCGTGGTGACCGCGCTCAACGCGACGGCCGCGGCACCGCCGACGGCCTGAGCGAAGACCTGCGCTTTTCGAGTGTCCAGTGTGGACCTGGCCCCGCCGCGAAGGCGGGTTCCGGGCTAATCCGGGAGAAATGTGCGGGGAGGGGTCCCGGCGCGGCGGAGAGCGCGCGGAGAATGGTTCAGACCACCCGAATGGTCGAAGACCGGACGTCCTGCGCATTTCGGAGCGGATTGCATTGCGGGCAAAGGAAATCGGCGAGTCGGCGCAGAGCTTGTGCCCGAACGGCGGTTGGAGCGGGTTAACCCGCGGCAGGTGACCCGCACGGGGGAGCTGAATCGGCTGCGGGCCTGCTGGGCCGTTCGGTGTAGGTAGTGGGAAACTTGACTACTGCGAGTAGTTTCGGTTGCCGAGTCAGCGTGACCCATCGTGACATTCCCGTTATCTTCCCGGTGCTTCTTGACGGGGAAGACTCGCAGGCCGTGGCTGGAAAATCTCTGTAACACCGCTCGCTGACCACCCGATACCTTGGCGAGTGTCACACCTTCGGCGACAGTGGGCCGAACCGTCTCATGATCACTGATTGTGATTGACGGTCCTGACTCAGTGTGCTGGTGGCGATCAGGTCCGGGGAGCTTGCGTAGCGCGGGAGGACTGATGGAAGAACCGGTGCGGCCTTGGCCCGCGGACGGCATGGCGCTGCCGAGGGTCGACCTCAGGGCGGTCCCCGCACCGCCGGTCGACGTGGCGGCCCCGCCGCCCGGCCGTGCCGCCGACGACCGGCTTGACCCGGCGACGGTCTGTCCGGCGGAGGGAGATCCGCCGAAAACGCACGCCGCGGAATGGGAGAAACGGTACCGCCGGACCGTGATCGCGTCGGATCTCGTCGCGGCCTGCGTGGTGATCGCGATCAGCGCGTTCATCATCGACCGCGTCGCTCCGCACGACATGCACGCGTTCGGCACCGCTTTCGCGATCCTGTGCGCCCTTCCGGTCAGCCGGGCCTGGAGCGCGCGGGTGCTGGGGGAGGGCCCCGAGGAGTACCGGACGCTGGGCCGGGCGCTGATCACCGCGGCCGTGCTGGTCGCGTTCGGCGGATTGTTGTTCGGTGCGCTCGAAGTGCAGCCTTGGGTGTTTTTCGTAGTCCCGGCCGTCGCATTGGTGTTGTTTCCCCAGCGCTATGTGCTCCGGCAGATTCTGCACCGGAGACGGCGGCGCGGGCTGTGCCTGCTGCCGGTGATGGCGGCGGGCGACGCGGAAACCGTCGCCGACCTCATCAGGCGGACCCGGACCGAAGCGCACGTCGGGTGGCGGGTCGAGGCGGTCTGCACGTCCACTGGGCACGGCGAGATCGAGGGCGTTCCGGTCGTCGGACGGCTCGAAGAGCTTTCCCGGCACGTGCGCCGCGGCGGATACCGCGTCGTCGCCATCGCGGCCGACCAGTACTGGAACCCGGAGCGGCTGCAGCGGCTCGCCTGGGATCTCGAAGGCACGTCGTCGGAAATGGTCGTCGCGCCGGTGCTGATGGAGGTCGCCGGACCGCGGCTGAATGTCAGCGGAGTGCTCGGCATGCCGCTGCTGCGGGTCACCGCGCCCGCGTTCACCGGCGGACGCCGGCTGGTCAAGGAGGTCGTCGACCGCTGCGGCGCGGCGTTGCTGCTCGCGCTGTTTTCGCCGCTGCTGCTGGCGATCGCGGTAGCGGTGAAGGCGGGCGACCGGGGTCCGGTGATCTACCGGCAGCGGCGCATCGGCAAGGACGGCGAAGCCTTCACGATGCTCAAATTCCGCACCATGGTCGTGAACGCGCACCTGATCCGGCACGATCTGGAGACGGCGAACGA
This sequence comes from Amycolatopsis sp. NPDC004079, assembly GCF_040610415.1. Classification (NCBI taxonomy): domain Bacteria; kingdom Bacillati; phylum Actinomycetota; class Actinomycetes; order Pseudonocardiales; family Pseudonocardiaceae; genus Amycolatopsis; species Amycolatopsis sp. NPDC004079. The sequence goes on from NZ_JBEXMH010000035.1 coordinate 23,712, forward strand.
GGGCGCGGGGCCGCTGTTCAAGATGAAGAAGGACCCGCGGGTCACGAAGGTCGGCGGGCTGCTGCGCCGGTATTCGCTCGACGAATTGCCGCAGTTGTTCAATGTCGTCGCGGGACGGATGTCACTGGTCGGGCCGCGGCCGCCGCTGCCGGAGGAGACGGCGACGTACGCCCCGGCCGCGCGCCGCAGGCTGCTGGTGAAGCCGGGGCTGACCGGGCTGTGGCAGGTGAGCGGGCGCAGCGATCTGTCGTGGGACGAGAGCATCCGGCTCGACCTGCGCTACGTCGAGGACTGGTCGCTGGCTCTCGATCTGGTGATCCTCTGGAAGACCTTCCGTGCCGTGCTGGCCGGGCAGGGTGCCTACTGACCTGCGAGAATTCCGTTGACGACGGCCGTCGGTCCCGCGCGGGCCGGCGGCTGTCGCCCGTGCGCTGAGTCACAACCGCGCCGGACGAGAAATAGTCAAGCGTTCAACCATGTTGGTGCCGTGCGTAGGCGACAGCACGGGAAGGAACGCCGAACCGATGACTACTTTCGCAGAGTCCGAGCAACTGCAGGTGCCCGCCGAGGTGCAGGACCTGCTGTTCCGCGAAGCGCGCACGGCCAACAACTTCAGCGCCGAGCCGGTGACCGACGAGCAGGTCCGCGCGATCTACGACCTCGTCAAGTGGGCCCCGACCTCGATGAACACCCAGCCGCTGCGCGCGCTGGTGATCCGCAGCGACGAGGCGAGGCAGCGCCTGCTACCGCACCTGGCCGAGGGCAACCGCGCCAAGACCGAGGCCGCGCCGCTGACCGTGATCCTGGCCGCGGACGTCGACTTCCACGAGAACATCCCGCAGATCTTCCCGCACAACCCGGGCGTGAAGGACAACTTCGCCGACGAGTCCGGCCGCGTCGAGTTCTCCAAGCTGAACTCGCTGCTGCAGGTCGGCTACTTCATCATCGGCGTGCGCGCCGCCGGACTGGCCGCGGGCCCGATGACCGGCTTCGACGCCGCGGGCGTGGACAAGGAGTTCTTCTCCGGCAACAACTGGCGTTCGCTCGTCGTGGTGAACGTCGGCAAGCCGGGCGAGAACCCGTGGTTCGACCGCCTGCCGCGGCTCGACTTCGACCAGGTCGTCGACACGCTCTGACCCTTCTTTCGCCGCCGGAAGGCCGCCCCGCACGCCGGGGGCGGCCTTCCGGCGTCCGCGGGCAGTGTTGGCTGACGGCGGTCGAATCGGGTTCATCGCCGCCGACTAGCATCAGCGGAAGCCGTTTCAGTCACTTCTCCCGAAGGAGCCCGATCGTGTCCCAGCCGTCGTCAGTAGCCGCCGTACCCGCCCCGCGCGTGGTGGTGCCGGCGGGCACTACGGCGGGCGCCGCGGTGCGCGAAGCCGGGCTGCCCACCAAGGGCCCGGACACGATCGTCGTCGTGCGCGACGCCGACGGGAAGCTCCGCGACCTCGCGTGGAGCCCGGAAGCCGAGGCGCTGGTCGAAGCGGTCGCGGCGAACACCGAGGACGGCCGCAGCGTGATCCGGCACTCCGCCGCGCACGTGCTCGCCCAGGCCGTGCAGCAGGAATTCCCGGACGCCAAGCTCGGCATCGGCCCGCCGGTGCGCGACGGCTTCTACTACGACTTCGCCGTCGAAAAGCCGTTCACGCCCGAGGATCTGCAGAAGCTCGAGAAGCGGATGAAGCAGATCGTCAAGGGCGCGCAGCAGTTCTCGCGCCGCGTCTTCGACTCCGTCGACGAAGCAAAGGAAGAGCTGAAGGACGAGCCGTTCAAGCTCGAGCTGGTGGACATCAAGTCCGATGTGGACACCACCGAGGTGATGGAGGTCGGCGGCGGCGAGCTGACCATCTACGACAACCTCGACCCGCGCACCAAGGAACGCGTGTGGAGCGACCTCTGCCGCGGCCCGCACGTGCCCACCACCAAGTTCATCCCGGCCTTCAAGCTCACCCGGGTGGCCGCCGCGTACTGGCGCGGCAGCGAGAAAAACCCGCAGCTGCAACGGATCTACGGCACCGCGTGGGAATCGGCCGAGGCGCAGGACGCCCACCTCGAGCGCATCGCCGAGGCGGAGCGCCGCGACCACCGCAAGCTCGGCGCGGAGCTGGACCTGTTCTCCTTCCCCGAGGAGATCGGCTCCGGGCTTCCGGTGTTCCACCCCAAGGGCGGCATCATCCGCCGCGAGCTGGAGAACTACTCGCGCCGCAGGCACGAGGAGGCCGGCTACGAGTTCGTGAACACGCCGCACATCTCCAAGGGCGACCTGTTCCACACCTCCGGGCACCTGCCGTACTACGCGGACACCATGTTCCCGCCGGTGCAGTTCGAGGAAGAGGACTACTACCTCAAGGCCATGAACTGCCCGATGCACAACCTGATCTTCCGCTCGCGCGGGCGGTCCTACCGCGAACTGCCGCTGCGTCTGTTCGAGTTCGGCACCGTCTACCGCTACGAGAAGTCCGGCGTCGTGCACGGCCTCACCCGCGTGCGCGGCCTGACGATGGACGACTCGCACATCTACTGCACCAAGGAGCAGATGCCGTCCGAACTGCGGTCGCTGCTCAAGTTCGTGCTGGACCTGCTGGCCGACTACGGCCTGTCCGACTTCTACCTCGAACTGTCCACCCGAGGGGACTCGGACAAGTTCATCGGCGAGGACTGGGAGTGGGAGGAGGCCACCGAGACGCTGCGCCAGGCCGCCGTCGACTCCGGCCTCGAACTGGTGCCGGACCCGGGCGGCGCGGCCTTCTACGGCCCGAAGATCTCGGTGCAGGCGAAGGACGCCATCGGCCGCACCTGGCAGATGTCGACCATCCAGCTGGACTTCAACCAGAACAAGCGCTTCGGCCTGGAGTACACCGCGTCCGACGGCAGCCGCCAGCGGCCGATCATGATCCACCGCGCGCTGTTCGGGTCGATCGAGCGGTTCTTCGGCGTGCTGACCGAGCACTACGCGGGCGCGTTCCCGGCGTGGCTGTCGCCGGTGCAGACGGTCGCCATCCCGATCACCGCCGACCAGGTCGAGTACCTGCGCGGCGTGGAGAAGGCGTTGCGCGCCAAGGGGATCCGCGTCGAGGTCGACGCGAGCGACGACCGGATGCAGAAGAAGATCCGCACGCACACCACGCAGAAGGTGCCGTTCCTGCTGCTGGCCGGCGCGAAGGACGCGGAGGCGGGCGCGGTGTCGTTCCGGTTCCGCGACGGCGGCCAGATCAACGGCGTCCCGGTGGACCAGGCGGTCGAGGCGATCGCCGAATGGATCGAGCGCCGGGAGAACGCGTCGCCGTCGGCCGAGGCCGTGGAGAAGATCCTGAAGTGACCGAGCCGGAACTCGTCGAACAGGACGGGGTCGGGGTCCCGGACGCGCTGCAGCGGCTGTGGACCCCGCACCGGATGGCCTACATCCGCGGCCAGGACAAGCCCGAGGGCGAGGAGCCCGACGGCTGTCCGTTCTGCCGCCTGCCCGGGCTCGGCGACGACAAGCGCGCGCTGATCGTCGCGCGCGGCGAAACCGTGTTCGCGGTCCTGAACCTGTACCCGTACAACCCGGGGCACCTGATGGTGGTCCCGTACCGGCACGTCGCGGACTACCCCGACCTCACGCCTGAGGAGACGCGCGAGCTGGCCGAGTTCACGCAGCACGCGATGGGCGTGATCCGGGCGGTGTCGGCGGCGCACGGGTTCAACATCGGGATGAACCAGGGCGTGATCGCCGGGGCGGGCATCGCCGCGCACCTGCACCAGCACCTGGTGCCGCGCTGGGGCGGCGACGCGAACTTCATGCCGGTGATCGGCCACACGAAGGTGCTGCCGCAGCTGCTGGGCGAAACCCGCGACCTGCTCGCGGGCGCGTGGTGAGGCCCGTCGCGCCGCGGTAATTGAGTGCTCAACCAGCGTATGATGACGATATGTCCGAACCACGCTGGCTGACCGACGACGAGCAGCGGGTCTGGCGCTCCTACGCCCAGGCCAGCTCGCTGCTGCACGCCCACCTCGAAGGACAGCTGCAGCACGAGTCGGGCATGCCGCACACGTACTACGAGGTGCTCGTCGCGCTGTCCGAAGCGGACGGACGGCGGCTGCGGATGAGCGAACTCGCGTCGGTGCGCGGTTCGTCGCGCAGCAGGCTGTCGCACGCGGTGGCGCGGCTGGAGGCCAAGGGCTGGGTCCAGCGCGAGTCGTGCCCCACGGACAAGCGCGGGTCGTGGGCGGTGCTCACCGACTCCGGGCTCGCCGCGCTCGAAGAGGCCGCGCCCGGGCACGTCGAGGCGGTCCGGGAGACGCTGTTCGACCAGTTGAGCGCCGAGCAGGTGCGTCAGCTCGGCGAGATTTCCGAGGCGATCCTGGCCGGGTTGCGGCCCAGGTGCCAGGCCGTCCGGGAGGCCGAAGACGCCGCGGAATTCGCCGCGCCGGTCGTCGAACTGCCGAAATCCGGCTGACGTTCCGGCGGGTCGCGGGCGGGCACGTCCGGTCCGGTGAGCGGGGTCGATAGGCTTTCGTCGCCCACCCGCCCCCGAATCAGGTGCACAGACGAGGAAGATGCTCAACATTTTCGCCCGTGCCTCGGTCTCCCGCGTGACGGACCCGATCGGCGCCACCCTGGTCCGCGCCGGACTGACCCCGAACGCGATGACCGTGCTCGGCACCGCGGGCGCTGTCGCGTGCGCACTGGTCTTCTTCCCGCAGGGCATGCTGCTGTGGGGCACCTTCACCGTGTGGGGCTTCGCGATGCTAGACCTGCTCGACGGCGCGATGGCCCGCGCCCGCGGGTACGGCACGCCCTTCGGCGCGGTGCTCGACGCGACCTGCGACCGGCTGGTCGACGGCGCGCTGTTCGCCGCGATCGCGTGGTGGTGCTTCGTGCAGGACCACAACAACCGGGCCGCGGCCGCCGCGCTGATCTGTCTCGTGCTGGCCCAGGTCATTTCCTACGTCAAGGCGCGCGCCGAAGCGTCCGGCCTCGAAGCCGACGGCGGGCTGGTGGAACGCGCGGAGCGGCTCATCATCGCCCTCGTCGGCACCGGGCTGCACGGCTTGGGCGTGCCTTACACCGTCGAGATCACGCTGTGGCTGCTCGCCGTGCTGTCGGTGATCACGCTGCTGCAGCGGGCGGCGGCGGTGGCGAGCGCGGCGCGGGCGGTCGCGGCGAAACAGGCCGACTCATCGGCGGGCGGGGCGCAACCGTGAGCACACTGTCCCAGCGGCTCAGCGAATTCGGCTACGCGACGGGCTGGCGGCTCGTCAAGCGGCTGCCGGAGTCGTTCGGGTCGGCGACGTTCGCCTTCGGCGCCGACATGGCCGCCCGGCGCGGCGGCGGAGGAGTGCGGCAGCTGCGCGCGAACCTCGCCCGGGTGGTGCCGCAGGCCGGGGAGGCGGAACTGGACGAGCTGGTCCGGCGAGCGATGCGGTCGTACGCGCGGTACTGGTTCGAGACGTTCCGGCTCCCGGCGATGGACCACACGGCGGTCGCGAAGCAGGTGACGGTGACCGGCGCCGAGAACATCGACGCGGCGCTCGCCGAGGGCAACGGCGCGGTGATGACCCTGCCGCACAGCGGGAACTGGGACATCGCGGGCGTCTGGCTCGCCAGTTACGCGGGCGCCTTCACCACCGTCGCGGAGCGGCTCAAGCCCGAATCGCTGTACCGCCGGTTCGTGTCGTTCCGGGAATCGCTCGGCTTCGAGATCGTGCCGCTGACCGGCGACAGCGCGGCGATGCGGCTGCTGCTGCGGCGGCTGCGCGAGAACAAGGTGGTGGTCCTGCTGGGGGACCGGGACCTGACGTCGTCCGGGATCCCGGTGCGCTTCTTCGGCGAGCAGACGCACCTGCCGCCCGGCCCGGCGCGGCTCGCCGCCACCACCGGCGCCGCGCTGCTGCCGACCGGCTGCTGGTTCACCGAGGACGGCTGGGAGATCCGGATCCACCCGCGCATCCGCGTCACGCAGCGGGCCGAGGTGCCCGCCGCGACGCAGGCGCTGGCCGACGTGTTCGCCGGCGACATCGCCGCGCATCCGGCCGACTGGCACATGCTGCAGCCGTTCTGGCCCGCCGACGCCGCGGCAAAGGAGCCCAAGCCGCTGGAAGAAGCGAGCTGACCCGGGTGGCGCGCGGGTTGAAGATCGGGATCGTGTGCCCGTATTCGTTCGACGTTCCCGGAGGGGTCCAGGGGCACGTGATCGACCTGGCGCGGGCGCTGCTCGAGCGCGGGCACCGGGTGTCGGTGCTGGCTCCTGCGGACGAGGACGCGCAGCTGCCGGATTTCGTGCATCCGGCGGGCAAAGCACTGGGGATCCCGTACAACGGCTCGGTCGCGCGGCTGCAGTTCGGGCCCGTTTCCTACGCCCGCGTGCGGCGGTGGATCCGGGACAACGGCTTCGACGTGCTGCACCTGCACGAACCGGCCGCGCCGAGCCTGTCGCTGCTGGCGCTGAAGGTCGCGGACGGGCCGATCGTGGCCACCTTCCACACCGCGACGACGCGCTCGCGGACGCTGGCGGCGTTCCAGCCGGTGTTGCGTCCGCTGCTGGAGAAGATCACCGCGCGGATCGCGGTGTCCGCGCTGGCCCGGCGGGTGCAGGTGGAGCACGCGGGCGGCGACGCGGTCGAGATCCCGAACGGCGTCGACGTCGAGTTCTTCTCCCGGGCGCTGCCGCTGGACGGTTACCCGCGCGCGGGCGGCACGATCGGGTTCGTCGGGCGGTTCACCGAACCGCGCAAGGGCATGGACGTGCTGCTGGAGGCCGCGCGGCGGCTGCTGCCGGAGTTCGAGGACCTGCGGCTGCTCGTGGTCGGCCGCGGCGAGCCGGACCAGCTGCGGCGGATGGCCGGGCCGCGGCTGTGGCCGCACATCGAACTGCTGGGCCAGGTCGACGACGAGACGAAGGCGCGGGCGCTGCGCAGCGTGGACGTCTACTGCGCGCCGAACACGGGTGGCGAGAGCTTCGGGATGATCCTGACCGAGGCGATGGCCGCGGGCACTCCGGTGCTGGCCAGCGGCCTCGACTCGTTCCGCCGCGTGCTCGACGACGGCCATGCCGGGCTCCTCACCACGACCGGCGACCCGGCTTCGCTGGCTGACGGCCTGCGCGAACTGCTGGGCGACCCGGCGCGCCGGGCGTCGCTCGCGGCCGCGGCGGGCGAGCGGGTGACGGCGTACGACTGGGCGGTCGTGGTCACCCAGGTGCTGCGGGTGTACGAAACGGCCATCGCGGCGGATCCCCGGCTGGTCGCGGCGGGGGAGCGGGAGCTCGCGTGACGGCGCTGGTGTGGCTGCTCGTGGCGGCGGCCGCGATCGTGGTGCTCGGCGGGCTGTTCCTGGTCGCGACCGCGAACCGGCTCGACCGCCTGCACGTCCGGACCGACGCGGGCTGGGCTGCCTTGGAAGCTGCTCTCGCACGCCGGGCCGTGGTAGCGCGAGCGGTCGCCGCCGTACTGCACGACGGTGCCGACCTGCACGCCGCAGCCGCGCGAGCGGAGGGTGCCGTGCGGCCGGACCGCGAGGCCGCCGAGAACGAGTTGACGCTGGTCCTGGCCCCGATCGACCGTTCCCGGCTGCCGGTGGTGCTCGCCGAGGAACTGACCGACGCCGAACACCGGGTCGTCATCGCGCGCCGGGTGCACAACGACGCGGTGCGGGACACGCTGGCGCTGCGGCGCCGCCGGAAGGTGCGGTACTTCAAGCTGGCCGGGACCGCGCCGTTGCCGGAGTACTTCGAATTCGCCGAACCGGACCTCTGAGGCAGACTGAGGCGCATGACGACCGAACCCGATGCCTGCGCCGTCGCACACGGCGAGGTCGAAGAGGCGCCCGCCGAACGGACTTTGGTGGCTGTGTTCGCCTCGCCGGTGGCCCGGTACCTGCTGCGCTACGCGGCCGATTTGGGTTACCGCGCCGTGCTTTTCGAGCCGGATGAGGCGCGGGCCAGCGATGCTCCCGAGGGCGTCGAGGTCCGCACGACGCCGCCTTCCCCGGGGCCGGACGCAGATGTCGTGGTGACGGACCACCACCGGCCGGAGCTCGGGATGGTCCTGCAGGCCGCGCTGGCTGTGCCGACGCGGTGGGTGGGCGTGCTGGGCAATCCGCGGCATCCGGGCCCGCATCTCGAAGCGTTGCGCGCGCTGGGCGTGGCGGAACCGGACATCGCGCGGGTGCACCGGCCGGTGGGGCTGAACATCGGTTCGCGGACTCCGGCGGAGATCGCGGTGGCGACGTTGGCGGGTCTGGTGGCCGATCGGAACGGGCGGCCGGGCGGGTTCGAGTTCTGACCGTCGCGCTAGCCGAGGTTTGTCCGTGAGGGGCCCCTTGCGGGAATCAGATTCCCTCAAGGGGCCCTTCACGGACCTCAAGACCTAGCCTGATGGTGACAAATCGGGCTTTTCGCCACTATTGGTATCCTTTGTGGACGGTAAGCAGGCCGCGGTCTCGGAGATTAAGTTCCCGGCATGGGGACTCAGATTCCCTCAAAGGGCCCCTCACGGATTTCGCCCGGGTCAGGTAGGAACAACCGCCCCCTCCGGCATCGGCTCGAAGCGGGCGTGCCGACGCGTGAAAGTAGCCGTCCCCGACGTAAGCGATCGCAGATCCACCGCATACCGCAGCAGTTCCGCGGCAGGCACCTCCGCGTGCACCACGGTGTGCCCGCCCTCCCCGGATTCCGTGCCCAGCACCCGGCCGCGGCGGGACGACAGGTCGCCGAGCACGGTGCCGAGGTGTTCGTCCGGCAGGCTCACCTCGACCGCGTCCAGTGGCTCCAGCAGCGAAATCCGGCTGGCCGCAGCGGCTTCCCGCAGGGCCAGCGCGCCTGCGGTCTGGAACGCGGCGTCCGACGAGTCGACGCTGTGCGCCTTCCCGTCGGTCAGCGTCACCCGCACATCCACCACCGGATAGCCGTCCTGGACGCCGCGCTGCAGTTGCGCCCGCACGCCCTTCTCGACGCTCGGGATGAACTGGTGCGGGACGGCGCCGCCGACCACCTTGTCCACGAATTCGAACCCGCCGCCACGGGGCAGCGGCTCGACCTCGATGTCGCACACCGCGAACTGCCCGTGCCCGCCGGACTGCTTCACATGCCTTCCGTGGCCGCGCGCGGGTTTCGCGAAAGTGGAACGCAGGCTGATCCGCACCGGCTCGGTGCCGACGTCCGCGCCGCCCGCACGCAGGCGCGACAGGACGACGTCCGCGTGTGCCTCGCCCATGCACCACAGCACGAGCTGGCCGGTCTCCGCGTTGCGTTCCAAGCGCAGGGTCGGATCGCCCGCGACGAGGCGGGAAAGGTTGCGGGACAACGTGTCCTCGTCGCTGCGGGACTTCGCGACGACAGCGACGGGCAGCAGCGGTTCGGGCATCCGCCACGGTTTCATCAGCAGCGGATCCTCCGGCGACGACACGGTGTCGCCGGTTTCGGCGGAGCCCACTTTGGTGAGCGCGCACAGATCGCCCGCGACGCAGTACGGCACCTCGCGCAGGTTCGCGCCGAGCGGTGAATAGAGGTGGGCGACGCGCTCGTCGGCGTCGTGGTCTTCGTGGCCGCGTTCGGTGAGGCCGTGACCCGAGACGTGCACGGCGTTCTCCGGGCGCAGCGTCCCGGAAAACACCCGGACGAGCGAAACGCGTCCCACGTACGAGTCAACCGCGGTGCGCACGACCTCGGCGGCGAGCGGGCCGGCCGGGTCGGCGGACAGTGCGTCGTGCGCGGCGCCGTCGGGGCTGGTCACGCCGGGCGGCTGGTGTTCCAGCGGCGAGGGGAAGGCCCGCACGATGCCGTCGAGCACCTCGGCCAGCCCGATCCCGCTGGTCGCGCACACGGGGATGACCGGGTGGAACGAACCGCGCGCGACGGCCGTCTCGAGGTCGGCGATCAGCACGTCCTCGGCGATCTCCTCGCCGCCGAGGTAGCGGTCCATGAGGGTCTCGTCCTCGCTCTCGGCGATGATGCCCTCGATCAGCTCGTTGCGGGCGTCGGCGAACTCGCGCGCGACGGCCGGGTCCGGGTCGCTCACGCGCGGCGGGCAGCCGGCGGAGTAGTCGTACCGGCGCTGGGTGACGAGCCCGACCAGGCCGTCCGGCGCGGGGAGGTACAGCGGCAGCACGCCCGCGCCGAAGGCGGCTTGGCAGGCGGCGATCTCGGCGAGCGCGTCGGCGCGGTGGTGGTCGAGCCGCGACACCACGACGGCGCGCGGCATGCCCACCGACGCGCATTCCTCCCACACGGCGATGGTGGCGGCGTCCACGCCCTCGGCGGCGCACACGACGAACAGCGCGGCGTCCGCGGCGCGCAGGCCGGCGCGCAGCTCGCCGACGAAATCGGCGTATCCCGGGGTGTCGACGAGGTTGATTTTGTGCCCGGCGTGCAGCACCGGGGCGACGGAAAGCCCGACTGAGCGCTGCTGGCGCACGGCTGCCGGGTCGTGGTCGCACACCGTGGTGCCCTCGACGACCGAACCGGCGCGCGGCACGGTGCCGGACGCGGCGAGCAGTGCCTCGGTGAGCGTGGTCTTCCCGGAACCGGAAGGCCCGACGAGGACGACGTTGCGCACCTTGGCGGGGTCGTCCACAGCGACGGCGGCCCCGGGGTCGGTACTCCTGTTCTGCTTGTCGGCCATGACGGCCTCCTCAGCGACGGCGGATGGTGCAACTGTGTCCCCGATCACACACCCGCGACCCCGCGGGAAGCAAGGCGGGCGGCCCGGGACCAGCCGTTCGCTCACCCCCGGCTCCGGGCGTCCCGGGGCCGCCGATTCCATTGTGGACGACTCGAATCCGACTGTCCACAAAGGATTCATGAGTAAATTGGTGTCGGATTCATCCTTAACGCCGGTCTGCTGCCATGGTGGGCGGCTGGCGGTTCTTGGGCGTAAAGAGGAATTTCCGGAAAACGCGGACCGGTAATCCGGGCTGATGTGCCGAAGTTGATAACTTAACGACCTTCGTCGGTTGTCCGGAGTTGGGAAAAACCCGACTCTTGTCGGGGTTCGATCCCATTCCACTTCCGAATCCGGCCCCCACCCCCGGGCCTGATCCGGCCTGTCCGGAGGAGAACACCGCCGATGAAATCGCGCCGACCGCTCGTGCTGCTCGCAGCCGGGGTCTTGGCCGGGGCCGTCACCACGGCCGCCGCCGCCCACGCACAGCCGCTCGAACCGCAGAGTCCGCAGGCCGCCGAGGCGATGGCCGCCAACGCCGCGCAGGCGCTGGTCGCCTCCCGGCCCGCCGCGCTGCACGCCAGCAAGGACGACGTTTTCCAGCAGCACAAGGTGATCTCGTCGACCAACGGGCTGAAGTACGTGCCGTACGACCGCACCTACAAAGGCATTCCGGTCATCGGCGGCGACTTCGTCGTGTCCACGAACTCCGCGGGCCAGGTCCTCGCCACCTCGGTCGCGCAGAAGACCGCGATCAACCTGCCCAGCACGTCGCCGAAGCTGACCGCGAAGCAGGCCGAAGCGATCGCCCGCACCCAGGTGCCCACTGTGGACACTGTGCAGCCCGCGACGCTGGCCGCGTACGCGCTCGGAAGCCCGAAACTCGCCTGGACGACCAGGGTGACCGGGCGGAACGCGGAAGGCCCGAGCAAGCTGGACGTCGTCGTCGACGCGATGACCGGCAAGGTCCTGCACACGCAGGAGCACGTGGCCTACGGCGACGCGCAGGGCGTGTGGAACGGACCGGAGCCGCTGCACCTCGACACGACTTCGGACGGCGCGGGCGGCTACTCGATGACCGATCCGACCGTCGCGAACCTCAGCTGCCAGGACGTCGCCACCCAGCAGACCTTCACGAAGTCGACGGACAGCTGGGGCAACGGCGACGAGACCGACAAGGAAACCGGCTGCGCCGACGCCCTGTACGGCATCCAGCAAGAGAACAAGATGCTGACGCAATGGCTGGGCCGCAACAGCTTCGACGGCAACGGCGGTGCCTGGCCGATCCGCGTCGGCCTCAACGAGCAGAACGCCTACTACGACGGCACCCAGGTCCAGATCGGCAACAACACCGCGGGCCAGTGGATCGGCTCGCTCGACGTGGTCGGGCACGAGTTCGGCCACGGCATCGACGACCACACCCCGGGCAGCATGTCCGGCAGCGGCACCCAGGAATTCGTCGCGGACGTCTACGGCGCCGCGTCCGAATGGTTCGCCAACGAGCCCTCGCCGTACGCGGTCCCGGACTTCCTCGTCGGCAACCAGGTGAACCTCACCGGCAGCGGCCCGATCCGCAACATGTACGACCCGTCGCAGCTCGGCCACGCGAACTGCTACGACGACTCGATCCCGGGCACCGAGGTGCACGCCGCGGCCGGCCCCGGCAACCACTGGTTCTACCTCGTCGCCGAGGGCACGAACCCGACCAACGGCCAGCCGACCAGCCCGACCTGCAACAACTCGACGGTCACCGGGCTCGGCGTGCAGACCGCGGTGAAGATCTTCTACAACGCGATGCTGCTCAAGACCAGCGGCAGCTCCTACCAGAGCTACCGCACCTGGACGCTGACCGCGGCGAAGAGCCTGTTCCCCAACGGCTGCACCGAGTTCAACACGGTGAAGGCCGCCTGGGACGCGGTGAGCGTGTCCGCCCAGCCGGACGAACCGACCTGTGGCGCCGTCGGCGCGACCGGTTCGCGGGCGATTTCCGCTCGATGACCCGAAACTGATTTCCCCGCCGGCGGGAGGGGGAGACGAGCACTCGTCTCCCCCTCCCGCTCGTTATTGCCCGCCGGGTGAAAAATATCTTTCTTCGCTTGCGGTGAATTCCGCCTCGAAAGGTGCAGCGCGATTTCTCCGAGCGCGGTTACGGCACTCCGGCGAGCCTGAGCAAAGCGGCGGTCGCCGCGGCGGCGATCACCACCAGCACGAACGGTGCCTTCCGCCACGCGAGCACCCCGCCCACGAGTACCCCGGCCGGTCGCGCGATCCCGGCGAATTCGTGTCCCTGGGTCAACGCGCTGGTCGCAACCAGCGCGGCAAGCAGTACCACCGCAGACAGCGTCATCAGCCGTTCGGCCCGCGGGGACAACCGCACTTTCGTGCGCAGCAGCGGTCCGGCGAGGCGGAACGCGAACGTTCCCGCCGCCAGCACGAGCGTCGCGATGATCAGTTCGGCGCCGTCCATCAGTGCGCTCCTTCCAGTGGCTTCGGCTCCTTCGCCGCGGCTCCGGCGACCACTCCGACCAGCGCCAGCAGCACCGGCAGGCCCGCCGGGAGCAGGGGAGTGGCCACGAGCGCGACCGCCACGCCGATCAGCACCGGCAGCCGGGCGGCCCGGTCCTTCAGCGACGGCAGCACCAGTGCCAGCAGCACCGCCGGGAAGGCGGCGTCCAGGCCGAACGCGTCGGTGTCGCTGATCGCGGACCCGGCGAACGCGCCGACCACTACTCCCAGGTTCCAGCACACGAACAGCCCGATGCCGCACGCCCAGTACGCCGCCCGCCGCCGGTCCGCGTCGCGCTGGGCCAGCGCGAACGCCACCGATTCGTCGATCATCAGGTGGCTCCCGGCCAGCCGTCCGAGCAGGCCGCGGCCGAGCGCGTCGCCGACCGCGAACCCGAACGGCACGTGCCGCGCGTTCACCAGCAGCCCGGCGGCGACCGCGGCGAGCGGATTGCCGCCCGAAGCGACGATGCCGACGAACATGAACTGCGACGCGCCGGCGAAAACCAGCAGGGACAGCAGCATCGGCGCCCACAGCGGGAAGCCGGAGCCCACCGCGATGGCGCCGTAGGAGACGCCGACGAGGGTGTCGGCCAGGCACACGAGACCGATGTCGCGGGCGAGGCCGCGATCGAGTGTTCGCCAAATCGAACGCATAGTGTCCTATGCTGAACACGTCGGGGCCTGTTCGTCAAGGCGAACGAGAAGACTGATGGAGCGAACACATATGCCGAACGAGAGCACGGGCGCGCCGCTGGACATCATCGCGGCGTCGCTGCGCCGCGAACGGGCCCGCGCCGGCCTCTCGCTGACCGAGGTCGCGCGCCGGGCCGGCCTGGCGAAATCCACGTTGTCCCAGCTGGAATCGGGGTCCGGGAACCCGAGCGTGGAGACGCTGTGGGCACTCGGCGTCGCGCTGGACGTGCCATTCTCGCGGCTGGTCGAGCCGGAGCGGCAAGAAGTGAAGGTGATCCGCGCGGGCAAGGGCCCGACGGTGTTCGCCGAACACGCCGACTACGCGTGCACGCTGCTGTCCGCGTGCCCGTCCGCGGCGCGCCGGGACATTTACCTGGTGAGCGCGGAGCCGGGCATCCCGCGGCGGTCGGACCCGCACATGAGCGGCGTGGTCGAGCACACGGTGCTGTGCGCGGGGCGGGCGCGGATCGGGATCATGGACGATCCGGTGGAGATGCTGCCGGGGGACTACATCTGTTACCCGGGGGATGTGCCGCACATCTTCGAGGCGCTGGAGCCGGGGACGTTCGGGGTGGAGATCTCGGAGTACAACTGAGCGGTTATTCGCCGGTGTAGCTGCTGAAGGTCCAGACCTGGTTTTCCGGGTCGGCGCAGGAGTATTCGCGGACTCCGGCGATCGACGCGTGGACAGGGTTCAGGATTCTCGCCCCGCGTTCCTGCGCGCGCCGCTGGTGTTCGTCCAGGGCGGAGTCGGGGACCCAGACGCACAAAGCGTGGCTCGTGCCCTTCAGCGCCAGCGGGCTGTGCATGCCGTATCGGTCGGCGGGCTGGTCTTTGCTGAGGAAGATCAGCTGGTTGCCGACGCGAAGCTGGGCGTGTTCGACCGTTCCGTCGGGAGTCTCCACGACGAAGTGCGCGGTGAAGCCGAACGCTTCGGCGAGGAAAGCGATGGCGGCCTTGGGATCGGCGTACTTCAGGTTGGGGTACACCGTCTGAGCTGGAACGTTGTCGGCCATCGCCTCATCATGCCGGTTCGGCGGGTTACGCCGGAGCCACGTCGACGAGAACCTCTCCGGACAGGGCGTTCGCTTTGCTTTCCGGATCGGTCGTGCAGACGAGATCCAGCCGCACGTTTTCGCCCAGCATCGTGAAAAGGCATCGGACTGGCGGCTGTACACCGGCGATCCGATAGCGCAGAGTCGGACGAAACATCGGCCAGGAGGTGTGATGACCGGCGAGGAAATCGTGCTCGGTCCCCTGCCCAAGGGGATCACGCCCGCCCGCGAGGGCATGCGGAACAAGGTGTGGAACGTGCTCGGCCACACCTACTCGATGAAGGCGGCCGGCGAGTCGAGCTTCGCGTTCGAGACCCTCGACCCGCCCGGCACCGGGGTGCCGCCGCACGTTCATCCGACTCAGGACGAGCACATTTACATCCTGGAAGGCGTCTTCACGCTTTACCTCGACGGCAAGTGGGAGACCGCGGGCCCCGGCGACACCGTGCGGATGCCGAAGGGGCTTCCGCACGCGTATTACAACCGCGGCGAGGGCATGACCCGCGGGCTGTTCTGGGTGAGCCCGGCCGGAAAGCTCGCGACGCTGTTCGACAAGCTGCACAACCTGACGGACCCGGCCGAGGTGGTCCGGGTGTCGGCGCTGCACGACGTCGATTTCCTGCCGCCCGGTTCGGTGGAGGGCGCCTGAAACCGGCTCAGGCGCGGTTCACCTGCTGCTGGGACGCCCCGGAAGCCTGGGCGTAACCGGAGACGATCGCCTCGAGCGTGGCCGTGTCGATCACGTCTTCGAGGCGCGTAAAGCCTTCCGGGGCACGCCGTTCGACCTCGTCGATGACGTTTTCCGGCCCGCCCCGGCGGTTGCGCAGCACGATGTCGCTGGTGGCCGGGAGACGGTCGGCTTCGTACGCGCGAAGCGCCTCCACGGGATCGGAGCGCCGCGTCAGGTGCCAGGCGAGGCTGGACGCGTCGAGGATGGCCTGGCCGGCGCCGTTGGAACCCATCGGGTACATCGGATGGGCGGCGTCGCCCAGGAGCGTCACGCGTCCGTGCGACCACGCGGGCAGCGGATCCCGGTCGCACATCGGGAATTCGAAGATCTCCTCGGTGGCCCCGACCAGTGCGGCGTGGTCGACCGCGGGGCACCGGAACCGCCCGAGGTGCCGGGCCAGCTCCGCCCGGTCGCCGGGTTTGGCCCAGTCCTGCCGGTCCGGCGGCGGGGAGCCGGGCCGCCCGGTCCGGACGCAGACGGCCCAGTTCGTGAGCCTGCTGCCCGCGGTCTTGCCCGGTCCGATCGGGTAGATCACCAGCTTGGCCGCGGTGCCGCCGGAGACGATCATCGAAGCGCCGCCGCCGAATTCCGGCCAGTCGGCGGCGCCACGCCACATCAGGACGCCGTTCCAGCGGGGCGGTCCCTCCTCGGGGAACAACAGGGACCGCGCGGCCGAGTGGATTCCGTCGGCCGCCACCAGGACGTCGCCGGTCGCGGTGACCGGGAGGCCGCTGTCCCGCTCACCGAAGTGCGCTCGGACGCCTTGCGCGTCCTGATCGAACCCGGTCAGCCGGTATCCGGTCCGCACCGCGTCGGGGCCGAGCCGAGTTTGGACCGCCCGCAGCAGCAGGTCCCGCAGCCTGCCCCGGTGGAGGCAGTACTGGGGGAGGGTGAACCCGGCGTCGAGTCCGCAGGGCTTGCGCAGGATCACCTGCCCGAGGCGATGGGTATAGGACAGTTCGCGGGTGCGGATCCCGATCTCGTCCAGCTGGTCGAGCAGTCCGAGCGCGGCCAGTTCCTTGACGGCGTGCGGCAGGGCGTTGATGCCGACGCCGAGTTCGCCGATGCGGGCGCTTTGTTCGTAGACCGCGCACTCGACGCCTTCGCGGTGCAGCCGCAGGGCCGCGGTCAGCCCGCCGATCCCCGCTCCGACGATCACGACCTTCACCGCGAACCTCCCTGTCGTCGATGGACCCAGGGTGGCGCAGACCGGCTCGGGGCGCTACCGCCGAGCGGAGGGGCGGCTCCCGCGGAGGCAGGCGCTTCCCGGCGGCGAACTGTCCACATCGGACGGATGCCGCCCGGGCTGATCAGCAGGAACCGCCCGACCAAGCCGGGTTGCCGAGGATGTCTTCGGCGAGCAGCGCGGCCTGTGTCCGGCTGTCCACCCGAAGTTTCGCCAGCAGGTTGCCGACATGGACCTTCACCGTGCGCTCCGCCAGGCCCAGTTCGGCGGCGATGTCGCGATTGGACAGACCGCGGCCGAGCAGGAGCAGGACGTCGCGTTCCCGCGGAGTGACCCCCTCGGCGGCCGGCCTGCGCAGCGCCGCGGCCACCGCTGGGCTCATGGCCGTGATGCCTTCGTGCGCCGCGCGGACCGCGGCCGCGAGTTCCGTTCCGGTGCTGTCCTTGAGCACGAATCCGCTCGCTCCCGCGGCCAGTGCGCGCCGGATTTCGCTCGCGCGGCCGATCGTGGTGAGCAGGACGACCTTCGGTCCTTCGCCCCGCCGGATCCGGTGCAGGACTTCGATTCCGTCCATGCCCGGGAGGTAGAGGTCCAGCAGGACGACGTCGGTGGCGGCGTCGAGCGCGGCGAGCAGTCCGGCGCCGTCGGGGTGCGCGCCGAGCACGTCGATGTCCGGCTGGGCGTCGAGGATCAGGGCGAGGCCCTCCCGCACCAGTGCGTGGTCGTCGACGACGCGGACCCTGATCACCACGGCAGTCTACGCTCGCTTCGTGCGTTGGTTCCGTGACCGAAAAACGGTGCTCGACCTCGGAACGGCCGTCCTCGTCGCCGTTCTGGTCGGGGTGGGCGGGGCCTGGCCGCCCGCGGTGGGCTGGAGTGGCGTCGCGCTCGTGACCGGGCAGGTTCTGCCGCTGGTTTTCCGCCGCCGGTTTCTGGGTTGGGTGCTCGCCGTCGTCACCGCGGCCACGCTTGCCCGGCTGCTGACGACCCAACCCCACAACATCGACTACGTGCCGGTGCTGATCGCGTTGTACACGGTGCCGAGCGCGCGCCGCGCCTCGGTGCGTTGGGGACTCGGCGGATTGTCCGCCGCCGCGATCGGTGCGGCGATGACCGTGTCGAAGGGGCCGGTCGACGGCGCGCTGCTCACCGTCGCGGTTTGTGTTGTGGCGTGGTTGCTCGGCACTGAGCGACAGCGGCACGCTGCCGAACGCGCGGAGTTCGCGACGCAGCGCACGCGGTTCCGGCTGGAGCGCTTGGCCGCCGAACGGCGCGCGCAGACCGCGCGGCAGCTGCACGACACGCTCGCGCGCACCACCACGGTCATGCTCGTGCAGGCCGAGGCGCTCCTGGCCGTCGGCGAGCTGACCGGCGCGGACCGCGCGAGGGTGGACGCGATGCTCGCCGCCGGGCGGGACGCGCTGAGCCAGGTCCGCGAAACCCTCCGTGAGTTGCGGGACGACGGCGAGTCGCGGCCGGGGCCGGGGGTCGCCGCCGTTCTCGCCGAGCTGTCCGCGGCCGGCCTGGTCCTCGAGGAAGAGCCCGCCCTGCACCGGATTCCGGACCGGGCGCGGGACCTCGCCGACCGGATCGTCTCGGAAGCGGCCATCAATGCCTTGCGGCACAACGGCCCCGGGGTCCGGCTGGAAATCGGCGTCGAGGTGACCGCGGAGTCCGTCCGGCTCGTTCTGCGCAACGACCAGCGCGGGCAGCCGACGGAAGGTGCCGGATACGGCCTGGAGAGCCTGCGCGCCCAACTCGCCGCCCGGGGAGGTTCTCTCGAGGCGGGCCCCGCCGAGGACGGCGGGTGGACGGTCGTGGCGGTCATCCCTTGCCCCGCAGAGCCAGCAACTGCGACACGGTGACGAACCGGTAGCCGAGCGCCCGCAGCCGGTCGATGGCCGGGCCGATGGCCTCGCGCGTCTGCTCGCGCCCGGCGTACATGGGGTGGAACAGAACGATCGAGCCGGGGCGCGCGTGCGTCACGGTGTAGTCGGCGATCGCCGCGGCGCTGCGGTCGATTTCGGGGAAAGAATTCGGTTCGACGTCCCAGGTGATCGTCTTCCGGTCGTGCTCGTGCAGGTAGTAGGGCAACGCGAACAGCTTCTTGCCGTTCGGCGGGCGGACCGTGATCTCGCCGGTGTACCCGGTGGCGCGGATCAGTGCGTCGGTGCGCTCGATCTCGCTCGCCGCGCGGCCGGGCGTGATCAGCACCATGCGTTCGTGGGAGTAGGTGTGGTTGCCGATCTCGTGGCCCGCCGCGGCGATGGCGCGCCCGAGATCCGGATGGGCCGCCAGCTCCGATCCGATGAGGTAGAACGTCGCGTGGACGCCGCGCGCGGCCAGGGCGTCGAGGACGGGCTTCACCCCGGCCGGGCTGGGACCGTCGTCGAAAGTCAGCGCGACCGCCTTCTCCGAGGTTTCCACGCGGGCGGTGAGACCGCCGAAGAACTGGAACGTCCGGGAATCGGCGATCCGGAACAGCACGTAACCGCCGACGAGGACCAGAACCAGCGCGACGGCCACGCCGATCGACCAGCGGCGGGCCCGTCTGGAGAGGGAGAAGCGGATCATGCGGGCGAGCTTGCCGATGCGGCTGTGGGCGCGGAAGCCGCGAAGGTACTAGTCCTTCCGATACAGGCCGTGCCGCTCGTCGCTGGCGCTGGGTCGGTACTGTGCCGTCGCATGACCGGTCCCGAAATCGTGATCACCGCGGACCTGGTTCGCGACCTGCTGCGGGAGCAGCACCCCGACCTCGCCGGGCTGGCGATCCGCGAGGTGCCGGGCGGTTGGGGCAACCAGATGTGGCGTCTCGGGGACGATTTGGCTGTCCGGGTACAGCGCATGGACCCCACGCCGGAACTCCAGCTCAAGGAGCGGCGGTGGCTGCCCGTGCTGGCCCCGCGTCTGCCGCTCCCGGTGCCGACGCCGGTGCGGTTCGGCGAACCGTCCGCGCGGTTCCCCAAGCACTGGACCGTGATGACGTGGGTTCCCGGCGAACCGCTCGACCACGGCGCGATCAGCCGCGGCGCCCACGCGGCCGACACGCTGGCGGCTTTCCTCCGGGCGCTCCATGTGCCCGCGCCCGCCGAGGCCCCGGTCGCCGCGGATCGCGGAGCCCATCCCCGGGATTGCACGGCCGGCTTCGAGAAATTCCTCCAGGCTGTTGGTCTCGACGACCTCGCCGCCGACGTCCGTGCTGTCTGGGCCGACGCCGCCGAGGCCGGCTTGCGGGAGGGCCCGCCGGTGTGGGTGCACGGCGATCTCCATCCCGCGAATGTCGTGGTCTCGGACGGAACGCTCTCGGGCGTCGTCGATTTCGGCGACCTGTTCGCGGGCGATCCGGCGTGGGACCTCGCCGCTGCCTGGGTGTTGCTGCCGGACGGCACGGCTTCGCGGTTCTTCGACAGTTACGCGCGGGCGGACGAGTCGTCGATCCGGCGTGCGCGCGGGTTGGCCGCGATGAAAAGCCTTTTCCTGATCCTCATGGGACAGAACGGCGATCGCGGCCTTCCCGGCGGCAAGCCGCACTGGGGACCCGCTGGCCGGGCGGCGCTTGACCGGGTGCTGAAGGGCGTTTGACGCTTCGGGGTGCCGCGGCTGGACGGGTTCAGCCCCGCCACAGCACGTCGGTCAGCCCTCGTCTGGAGTCACGCCGCACGGCATGGCAACGCATTCCGGAGTTGTGTCCACTGTGGATCAATCGCCGACACCGGACGCGTCGAGAGCTTCCGCGGCGACGCGCAGGGCGTTCTTGCTGGCTTCCGGATCGGGATGCGTGGGGGAGAGCGCAAGTGTGGTGACGCCGCTCCCGGCGAGGGCTTTCATCCGGTCGGCGATCCGTTCCTTCGGGCCGAGGAGCGAGGTCTGGTCGAGGAATTCCGCCGGGATGGCGGCCATGGCGCCGGCGTAGTCCATGGTCAGGTACCGGTCTCGGATCTTATCGGCGGCGGCCTCGTATCCCATCCGGGCCATGAGGTCGCGGTAGAAGTTGTTCTTGCGGCTGCCCGCGCCGCCGACGAATCCGGCGACGTAGGGGCGGGCGTGGTCGGCGGCGTGGCGCCAGTCGTCGCCGACGGCGAGCGGGGCGGTGGTCGCGACGTCGAACCCGTCGAGGGTGGCGCCGGTTTTCTCGCGGCCGGCGCGAATCCGGTCCAGGGACTCGTGGCCGTGTTCGGGGGAGAAGAACAGGCCGAGCCAGCCGTCGGCGATCTCGCCGGCGAGTTCGAGATTCCGCGGGCCGAGGGCGGCGAGGTAGAGCGGGATGTGCTCGCGGGCGGGCGGCACGGCCAGCGGCAGCGCTTTGCCGGGTCCGCCGGGCAGCGGGAGCCGGAAGTGCGTGCCCTGGTGGCGGACCCGTTCGTAGCGCAGCGCTTTGCCGACGATGTCGACGTATTCGCGGGTCCGCTCGACCGGTTTCCCGAACGGGACGCCGTACCAGCCTTCGGACACCTGCGGGCCGGAAACCCCGAGCCCGAGCCGGAACCTGCCGCCGGAGAGGTTGTCCAGGGTCGCCGCGGTCATCGCGGTCATGGTCGGGCGGCGGGCCGGGATCTGCAGGATGGCGCTGCCAAGGTCGACGCGTTCGGTGCGCGCGGCGAGCCAGCCCAGCACGGTCGCGGCGTCCGAACCGTAGGCCTCGGCCACCCACACGACGGAAAACCCGAGCCGGTCGGCCTCCTGGGCGAGCTCGAGGTTCGTCGCATCGTTGCCGGCGCCCCAATAACCGATGTTGAGTCCTATTTTCATGCGGCCGACGTTACTGCTGGTAACTGAAAGGATACCGGTGGTTCCCGGGGTTCAGGGGGCGCGATAGGGGTTGTCCTCGGTCCACAGTGGACTTTCCGGAATACCCGACACAGGGTGTCGTGATTCGCCTGAGAGGCTCGGCTTCCGCTCGCACAAAGGAGTATCAGATGGCATCCCAGCTCAACCCGTGTCTCGCCTTCACCGGGAACGCCCGCCAGGCGATGGAGTTCTACCGCGAAGTCCTCGGCGGCGAGCTGGACCTGGGCACGTACGGCGATTTCGGCTCGCCGGAGGCTCCCGGCTCCGATGCGGACCAGGTCATGCACTCGGTGCTCAGCACGCCGGACGGCTGCACGGTGATGGCGTGGGACGTCCCGGAGCGGGTGCCTTTCCAACCGGGCAACAACGTCGCGCTCTTCCTCGGGGGAGACGACGGCAAACTCCGGGACTGCTTCGAGAAGCTCTCCGCTGGCGGCACCGTGACGCTGCCGTGGGAGAAACAGTCCTGGGGCGACGAGGCTGGCTCGCTCGTCGACAAGTTCGGGATCACGTGGATGGTCAACATCGCCCAGCGGCGATCCTGAGCGCTCAGTCCGGGATTTCGCCCATCGAACGGCACAACCGGCGCAGCAGATCGGCCAATTCGCGCTGGTCCTCGCCGCTCAAGCCGCTCACCAGCTTCTCCTGCTCGGCCAGTTCCACGGCGACCGCCTCGTTGACGAGAGCCAGCCCGGCCGGGGTGAGCCGGATCAGCGCGGTGCGGCGGTTCGCCGGGTTCTGCTTGCGGTCGACCAGGCCCGCCGCGACCAGCCGGTCCAGCCTGCTGGTCATCGTGCTGTTGCCGGCGAGCATCCAGCGCGCGATCTCGGACAGGGTCAGCTCGTACGGCGCTCCCGCGCGCCGCAGGGTGGCGAGGATGTCCAGGTCCGCGTGGAGAACGCCGTAGTCCTTCAGCGTTTCGTCGAGGCGGCGGGTCACCCGGCGCGCGATCCGAGTCAAGCGGGCCAACACTGACAACGGGGCCGGGTTGAGGTCCGGGCGTTGCGCGCGCCATTGGTCCAGGACGTCGTCGACGAAGTCACGCTCCATCCTCGTACTCTACAATGACGGACATTACGACCTCGTACCTTTCGGCTCCGCAGCGAAGGAGAGGGAAGATGCCCGGAGCGATCGTCGTCGGCGGCGGGCCGGTCGGCATGCTGCTGGCCACCGAACTCGGCAGGCACGGCGTGCCCACCACCGTCGTCGAGAAACTCACTGCCACGCACGACGAACCACGCGCGGGGACGTTGCACGCGCGTACCGCACAGTCGTTGCTGCGGCGCGGTTATCTCCCCGTGCCACCGCGGCGGGACCCGCGCGCCATCGTCGAGACCCCGTTTCACTTCGGCGGACGTCCGGTGCTGACGCTGGAATCGCCCGCTCTCGAAGGCGCGCCGATGGTCGGGCAGGCGCAGTCCGACATCGAGCGCTTTTTCGAGGCGCAGGCCCTTTCTCTCGGCGTCACGATCCTGCGCGGCCACCGCGTGACCGGGGTCCGGGACGACGGCGAGCAGGTCCACGTCTCCACCGACCACGGCGAACTCACCGCCGACTACGTCGTGGGCTGCGACGGCGCCCGCAGCATCGTCCGCGAAGCGGCAGGGTTCACCGGGACTGCCCATCCGGCCACGTTCGCCGGACTTCTCGGCCTGGCCAGGCTCGGCGACCCCGCGCGGGTGCCCGGCGGCTGGACGCAGGGCCCGACCGGCTGGACGCTGATCAACGTCAATCCGTCGGGGCACAGCCGGATCCTCACCCACGAGTTCACCGAGCCGCTCCCGGAACGCGGTGCCCCGGCAGGTCTCGAGGATCTGTGGGCGGCCGCCTCGCGCATCCTCGGCCACGACGTGCCGATGTCCGACGCGACGTTCGTCGGCCGGTTCAGCGACTTCACGCGGCTCGCCGACTCTTACCGTCGCGGCCGCGTCCTGCTTGCTGGCGACGCGGCCCACGTGCACGCCCCGCTCGGCGGGCAGGGGCTCAACCTCGGTCTGCAGGACGCGTTCAACCTCGGCTGGAAGCTCGCGATGGTTGTCGCGGGCACGGCACCGGACGAGTTGCTGGACACCTACCACGCGGAACGGCATCCGGTCGCCGAAGCCGTCATCGAGAACACCCGCGCCCAGGCGGCGCTGATGCGGCCGGGGCCGGAGTTCGAACCGCTGCGCGCGCTGGTCGCCGACTTCCTGTCCACTTCGGACGGCAACCGGCTGTTGAGCGACCGGATCAGCGCACAGGGCGTGCGCTACGGCGACGGACGCGGCATGACGGGGGAGTTCCTGCCGAACTTCCCGCTCGGCGAGGGGACGATCGCCGAACTGCTGCATCCGGGGCGCCCGGTACTGCTGCTCGGCCCGGATGCCGCCGGGGCTGCGGACACGGCGGCGAAGTGGAAAGACGGCGTCGACGTGGTCGCACACGACGAGGACCTCGGCGAACCGGCGATCCTCCTGCGCCCGGACGGATACGTCGCGTGGGCTGGCCGGGACTCCGACCTCGCCGCAGCCCTCGCCGGGTGGTTCGGCCCGCGCTAGGCAGGCCGAACCGACTGGCGATGCCGGAACACGTCTCCCGGATCCCAATGCGCCTTCGTCCGCTGCAGTCGCGCGTAGTTGTCCTTGAAATACAAGTCGTGCCAAGGAACTCCGGAAGCGTTCCAGTCCGGATCGGACAGATCAGCGTCCGGATAGTTGATGTAGCACCCATCGGCCACCTCGCCCGGCACTGGCACCCCACCGGTCTCCGCGTACATCGCGCGGTAGAAATCCCGCACCCATCCGATGTTCGCCGCATCAGCGTCCACTGTGGACCAGAAAGCCTGGTACAACAGCTTGAACGTGCTATCGCGTTGAGCCACCGCGGTAGCGGCCGGGTCAACGGCGGAAATCGCCCCGCCGTAGGAGAACGCGACCAGCATCGTCTCCGGGTTCGTCACGTCGGCCCGGGTCAGATACTCGTAGGCAGCGCGCAGCTGCGACTCCGGCAGCGTGCTCCGGACATAAGCCGACTTGTGCTCGGCGCGCAAAGTCGGATCGGTGAGCACCGGCGTGTTCGTGCCGAGGAGCCGTGTCGCCTGCAGCCAGGGGAGTCGCCGCGGAGGAGCGAGTCCGGGCATCGGGCCGAACTCGCCCGCCCGCGCGAATCCGGTCGTCGCGAGATCGCCTAGGACGTGCGAAAGGAACTCGTTCAGCACCCTGTCCGAACCGGAAACGTCGGCGTCGATCTGCGCCACCAAGCCGACCGTCCCGTTGCAACGGTGGTTCAGCATCAGCAGGCTGGACAGCGCCGCGCCCGGCGAGTCCGGCGCGCGGTGTTCGTGGTGCCAACGCGCGTAGCCGCCGAGCAGCCGGGCGAACCGTCGTTCGTCGAGGTCGGCCCACGGCACCGACAAGGCCGCGACGAGCACTTCGGACGGTGGGCGGACGAGCGGTGCACGGAACAGGAACCGCGTCACCACGCCGAATGAACCGCCACCACCCCCAGTGTGCGCCCAGAAAAGATCGGCCTCCGGCCCGGACGAATCGCGGGTGGCCACGATCGTCCTGCCGTCGGCCAGCACGACCTCGACGCCGTGCAGATGGTCGACGGTGAGGCCGTCCCGCCTCGACAGCAGGCCGTAGCCGCCGCCGGTGACGTGTCCTCCCGCGCCCACCGAGTAGCAGATGCCGCCCGGGATCGTCACGCCCCAGCCGCGGTACAGCCGTTCGTAGACGTCCTGCAGCCGCGCCCCGGCTCCGACGGAGTAGAGGCCGTGCGCGTGGTCCACTTCGGACAGTCCGCTGAGATCGAGGATTTCGTCGACCCCCTCGTGGTGGACGAAATCCTCGAAGCAGTGGCCGCCGCTGCGGATCGCGAGCCGTCCGCGCGCGCCGGAGACGGCCGAAGCGACCTCTTCGGTGCTCCGCGGCAGGTGCACCGATGCCGGTTTCGCGGTGTAGCGCTGGTTGACCCCGGTCGTGAAGTCCGCGTAGCGCGGGTCGTCCGGCCCGATCACGCGTCCGCTCATGGCTCCTCCCGGAAGGGGAGACCGGGGCGGGCCGCCCGCCCCGGCCTCCGCTCAGAGGTCTCCGGCGAGCTTCCCGCCGAGGCCCCAGTGGTCCTTTTCGACATCGGTGATGATGACCGTGACCGCGGCTTCGGGACACTTCGCGAGCCGCGAAACGGTGCCCGTCACTTCTTCGACGAGCTCGCGGCGTTCGGCCTCACCGGCTCCCTTCCACCAGTTCACGTGCACGACCGGCATCGCTGTTCACCTCCTTTCCCGTCCGGCGGTCCAGGCCCACCGCACCGAGCGCGACGAGCAGCGAAGCGACGGCCAGCCCGGCGCCGATCCAGCTCGGCGAAAGCAGCCCGGCGCCCGCACTGAGGCCGACGCCGCCGAGCCACGGGCCGAGCGCGTTGCCGACGTTGAACGCCGAAATGTTGCTCGTGCTCGCCAGCGTCGGCGCGCCTTCGGTCTCGTTCATCACGCGCGTCTGCAGCGCCGGGTTGATCAGGAAGCTGCCGATCCCGAACAGGAACAGCGTCCCGATCATGGCCGGTTTGCTGTGCGCGGCAAGGGAAAACGCGCCGAGCATGACCGCGAGCAGCAGCAGGCCCGCGCACAGCGTGCCCATCAGCGAGCGGTCGGCGAGCTTGCCGCCGAGCACGCTGCCGAGGAACGTGCCGAAGCCGAACAGCGCCAGCAGCGGGGGCACCATCCCGGCGGAGAACCCGGTGAAGTCGGTCAGCAACGGCGCGATGTAGGTGTAGGCGGTGTAGAGCGCGGCCTGGCTGAGCGCGGTCGTGCCCAGCGCCAGCCACACCTTGGGGTTGCGGAACGCGGCCAGCTCGTGGCGCAGGCCGAGGTGGCCCGCCCGCGGCTGGTGCGGCACCAGCGCGAGGACGCCGACGAGGTCGATCACGCCGAGGATGGCGACCGCGAGGAACGTCGCGCGCCAGCCGAAATGCTGGCCGACGAACGTGCCGAGCGGAACCCCGGCGATGGTGGCGATGGTCAGGCCGCCGAACATGATCGCGATGGCGCGGGCGCGCTTGCCCGGTTCGACCAGGTTCGACGCCACCACCGCGCCGATGCCGAAGAACGAGCCGTGCGCGACGGCGGTGACCACGCGGGCGGCCATCAGCACGCCGAACGACGGCGCGGCGGCGGCGAGCACCTCGCCCGCGATGAACACCGCGAGCAGCGCGACGAGCGCCGTCTTGCGCGGCACCTTGGTGGTCGCGGCGGTGATCAGCGGCGCGCCGATGACGACGCCGACCGCGAACAGCGAGATGAGCAGCCCGGCCTGCGGCAGGGAGACGCCGAACGCGCCGGACAGTTCCGGCAGCAGGCCGGCGATCATGAACTCGGTCGTGCCCAGGCTGAACACCGTCAGCCCGAGCACGAACAGGGCGATGGGCATCGTGACTCCCGGAGGGTTCGGGCGATGATCAGGACTCGAGCGCCGACAGTCCGGCCTCGGCGATCTTGACGTCGTCGGTCCAATGCGCGCCGGAGACGCCGATCGCGCCGGCCAGTTCGCCGTCGACCACGATCGGGAGGCCGCCGCCCATGCCGACCAGCCGGTCGATCGCGGTGGGCGCGGCCGTGCGCAGCACCGGGTCGGCGTCGAGCACCTCGGACCACTTCTCCGTCGGCATCGCCGAGGACGCCGCCGTGTAAGCCTTGTCCTGCGCGACCTGCACGGCGTTGAGCTTCGCGCCGTCCTGGCGCAGGAACGCCTTCAGGTTGCCGCTTTCGTCCACCACCGCGAGGGCGAACCGCTTGTCGGTCGCCTTCGCGGCCTCGTCGGCGGCGCGGACGATCTGCCAGGCCAATTCGTCGCTGACGGACGACCGGCGCTGCACGTGAGGCATGAGAACTCTCCTTGTCTGGCGAGTGCGGTTGTCTTCTTCGGTGCCGCCGGCCACAGGAGGGTGCGCACCGGGACCGGTCGCACACGGACCGCATCCGGCGGTCGTCTCGACCGTACCAAATCTGGAACGCTCGGCAAACTATTGACGGGCAATCACGCGCGACTGCGAAGGTCGAAGCCTTGTATAGCAACAAAAAAGGAAAATCATCGATACTTATAGTTGAACGTTCAGTCCAGATGAAGCGCTCTATTGTTGACCTGTCGTTCCAGCTTCCTTACGGTGGAGGCATGCCCCGAGTTCGCGAGTTCGACACCGACGAGGTGATCCAGCAGGCCATGGAGGTCTTCTGGCGCAAGGGCTACGAAGCCACCTCGATCCAGGACCTCGCCGAGGCGACCGGGCTCGGCCGCGGCTCGCTCTACGCCGCGTTCGACAGCAAGCACGGCCTTTACGAGCGCGCGCTGCAGCGGTACGTCCGGCAGACCACCGACGCCACCCGCGAATCGCTGATGCGGCGGGTGCCGATCCGCCAGGTGATGCGCGAGCTGCTGCTCGGCCGGATCGACGACGCGCTGGAGGAGCCGGGCCGGCCGGGATGCCTGCTCGTCATGGCGATCACCGAGCGGGTGCCGCACGACGAGGCGGCCAACCGGATCGTGTGCGACGCGATCGCGGCGCTGCAGGACTCCTTCTACGGAACGCTGCACCTGGCCCGCAGCATGGGCGAACTGCCGCCGGGGGCCGATATCCCCGCGTTGTCGAATTTCCTGGTGACGATGATTCAGGGGCTGCGCGTGATGAGCGCGGTCTGCCGGGACAAGACGTTGCTGGGCCAAGTCGTCGACACCGCGCTGAACGCTATTCCGGAATAATTCCATTTCCGTTCAGGTAGGCGATCATCGAAAGATGATCGCCTCTTTTTCGTGTCCGGACAGACGGGTTGTTGGCACTCTGCCAGTTCATTTTCGATCATGGGCGGCCATGTCGTAAGGTTCTGGCTCCGGACTCTCTGGCGCGCCGGTTTCAGGGGAAACGCCAACTGTCCAATGTGGTCCCAGGATGGGTTTTTCGCTTAGGTGGCAACGGAGTTCGCGAGCAATTTCCTGTCGTGTCATTGTTTCGTCGCTTCAAACTGTGGCCACGCTCACAGGAAATTTCTGCGCTGTGGTTTCGGATGCCCGCTGGGCAACAGTGGCCGTCCCGGTTCCGGCATTCGGCGTAGCGGGAAATTTACTGGATCGATACAGTCAATGACCGCCGCGTAATTTGCGCCGATTCGACCGGCCCGCTGACGGCTTTGCAGTCCGCTGTGGTCGGCAGTACGGTCGCCACCGGAAGCGAAACGCGGAATCGAATCGCGTTGATCAATTCCGCTTCCGTCACTGGGCAATTATCGGCAACCTGATTGGACATGGGATGCTTGTCGACCAGATTCAGGGAACGATCGTCCGCGCCGCGGACCTCGTCTTCTCGCCGTTCGACTGGGGACGCGTCGCCGAGCCCGTCGGCCCGGCCATGGGGGCACAGCAGGTGACCCTGCTCGTCGTGGAGGTCGCGCCGGGGAAGGCGTGGCGCCTCGGCTGGGCGCTGGAGGAGGAGAACGTCGCGGTCGTCTTCGCGGGCTCCGGCCACGGCGACGTCACCGGCCACCGCACCGAAGTCGCCCGCGGTTCCGCCCTGCACTCGCCGACCGGGCGGACGCTCGAACTCGAAGCAGGCGACGACGGCCTGACCGCTTACGTGTGGCGAACCCGCTTGGCGGGCAACGAACCCACCGGCTCCGCCCCTCGGCTGGAGAACGACCTGTGGAACACCGAAACGCAGTTGCACGGCTTCAGCGGCACGGGCGAGGTCGCCGCCGACGAGAAGACCGCCGTCATGAATTTCCTTTTCTGGCCCGGAACCGGCAGTGCGCGGCTGTGCCTGCACTGCGGGATCCAAGACCCCGGCCAGACTTTCAACGTCCACCAGCACCCGGAGAGCGAAGAGGCGTTCATCGCTTTCGAGGGCGACGGGCAGATGTACCTGATCGACCGCTGGCACGACGTCTCACCCGGCGACGTGCTGTTCGCCGCCCCCGGCGTGCCGCACGGCACGCGCAATCCGGAATCGGCCGAGGCGCGGTTCGCCACGTGCGGCGGCCCGACGCCGTTCGACCCTGTTCTCTACGCCCGTGCGGGCGTTTCCGCGGAGGTGAAGCAGTAGTCATGTGCCGGATCTACGGACACTTGGGCGGGAGCCTCGCGCACCACCATCTGCGCGCGGTTTCGGCGCTGCAGCGGCACGGCGGCCCGGACGCCCGGTTCAGCGCAGCGGGCGACGGCTGGGCGCTGGGCAACAACCGGCTGGCCATTGTGGACCTCGACGGCGGCGAGCAGCCCTACCGGCTCGGCCGCGAGATCCAGGTCGTCTTCAACGGCGAGATCTACAACCACGACGTGCTGCGCCGCGATCTGCACGCGGCGGGCTACGTCTTCCACGACCATTGCGACGGCAACGTGCTCCCGGCGCTGTACCACAAGTACGGCCTGGACTTCGTCGACCACCTCGACGGGATGTACGCCATCGCGGTGCTGGACCTGCGAGCCGAGCCGAAGCTCGTGCTCGTCACCGACGACGCGGGCATGAAACCGCTGTACCACCACGAAAACCCCGAACGCCGGGAGCTGTACTTCTCCTCGGAGCTGCCCGCGCTGCTGAGCATCCCGGGCGTGGACTGGGAGCAGCGGGACGAGGGGCTCGACAGCTACCTCACCACCAAAACGCCCTTCGGGGAGCGGACGATGTTCGACCGCGTCCGGGTGCTGCCGCGGGCGGCCACCGCCGTCTACACGCGCTCGGGCGGGCTGAAGATCTCGCGGCGCGCGGAAGGCGCGTTCCCGGTCGAAGGCGGCGATCTCGCCGAGGCGGGCGGCCGGGTGCGCGACACGCTGCGCGCCGAAACCCGCAGACTCGCGCTGGCCGACGTCCCGATCTCGACGATCACCAGCGGCGGGCTCGATTCCAGCCTGGTGACGGCGTTGCTGGCGGAGAAGGTCCCGCACGTGCACGCGTTCAACATCGCCTACACCGGGGACTGGCCGTTCGACGAGAAGGCCTACGCCCGCGAGGTCGCCGCCCGCTGCGGGGCCACCTACCACCAGATCGAAGCGGACCCGGCGACGTTCCCGGACCTGCTCGGCGAAGTCGTGTGGCACCTGGGCCAGCCCAACGCCGACCCGATCACGCTGAGCACGTACCTGTTGTTCCAGGGCGTGCACGACGCGGGGTTCAAGGTGACGCTCTCCGGCGACGCCGCGGACGAGATCTTCGGCGGCTACCGCCGGATCAGCGACGCGGTCGGCGGCGCCGAGGACTGGCCGAACGGATACGTCGAAGCCCTCGCGGCAGTGCCCGCCGCGCTGCGGGACCGGCTGTACACCGACGAATACCGGGACCTGTTGCGGCGCAACGGAACCGAGGCCGACCGGATCACCCGGCGGCTGCGCGGAGCCGGGCCGGACCGGCTGTCCGCGATCACCGAGTTCGAAGTGGACGAACGGCTGCCCGCCTATCATCTGCGCCGCGTCGACCACCTGAGCATGGCGCACTCGGTCGAAGTGCGGCTGCCGTTCTGCCAGCGCTCGGTCACCCGGCTGGCCCGGCGGCTGCCCGCCGAGCACCGGGTGCGCGGCCGGGAGGTGAAGCGCGCCCTCTATTCGGCTGGCCGGGGCCTCGTGCCGGATTCGGTGCTGGAGCGGCCGAAACAGCCGTTCACCCTGCCGATCACCTCGATGCTCGCGGCCGGGCAACCGTTGCACAGCTACGCCCGCGACCTGCTTTCCGGACCGTCGCTCGCCGATCGCGGGCAGCTCGATCCGCAGGCGGTGGCCGGGTTGTTCGACGCGCAGGCCGCCCGGCCGAACGACGAATCGGCGCTGGCCATCTGGTCGCTGCTCATCCACCGGATCTGGAGCGAGCAGCTGGTGAGCGGCGGCGCCGGGGAAAGGAGCGCGGCCTGATGCTCGCCCACATCGCCCATGCCCACGGCAGCCCGAGTTCCACGCTGGTGCTGCCCGCCGAACGGCTGCCGGCGTCCGAGGAAGCGCTCGCCGAAGCGCTGTCCGACGGAGTCGCCTGGCTCGCCGAGCACGGCCTCGCCGCGGTCACGAAGATCGCGCTCGTGTCGGTCTCCGAGCATCCGCTGTTCGACCTCGACTACCGGTTCGTGCAGGTCATTCCCGGCGACCCGGCGCGGTTCGACTTCCGCGGCAGCTGCGGGCACTCGGTGCTCTCGTCGGTGGTCGTGGCCAGCAGGCTCGGCTGGATCGGCCGGCTCGCGCCCGAACACCGCGTCCGGGTGCGCGTGCTCAACAACGACGACCACGTGGTGTGCGAGGTCGACGAATGCGTCCGCGACCGGACGACGTTCACCGCGCACTTCCTCAACCACCCCGCGGTGCCGCTCGGTGAACTGCTGCCGTTCGGCGAGACGACCACGGACCTGCCCTTTGACGACGGCGCGATCCGGGTCTCCGCGGTCTCGGTCGGGAACCCGTACCTGTTCCTGTCCGGCCACGACCTTGGCGTCGACACCCCGGAGGAGCTTTTCGCCGCCGGGCAGCCGCTGTTCCGCACGATGAGCGCGATCCGCCGCTCGGCCGCGCGCCAGTACGGCTATCCCGTCGACGGCGCGTTCCCGAAGGTGGCCGCGGTGCTGCCGGACGGCGAGAACGGCCTGGCCGCGCGTGCGGTCTCCGTGCCGTCCTGGCATCCGACGCTCGCGCTGACCGGCGCTGTTTGCCTCGGCGCGGCCCGCCGGATCCGCGGCACTATCCCGTTCCAACTGGCCGGCGGCGAGACCCGGCGCACCGCGTCGCTGCGCATCCGCACGGCCGGCGGCTGCACCATTTCGGACGCCGCGGTGTCCGGCCACGAACAGGACAGCGAGCTGTCCTGGGTCAGCGTCCAGGAGAAGGCAGTGTCGTTCACCGGCGCGGTGACCATCGATTCGTTCGATCCCCATGCCCTGAAGGAGGATTCGTGTCTGCTGTCGACCTGACCACGCCCGTGCGCCTCGGCGTCGACGAACTGGTCGACGTTCTCGCCGAGCACGCCGCGGCTGCCGACGAGGCCGGTCGCCCGGCTGCCGAGGTGCTGGCCGCGCTGCGGAACTCGCCGTTGCCCGGCCTCGTCGTCCCGCGCCGATACGGCGGGGCCGGGGCGGACGCCTTGGCGGGGAACCGGATGATCGCGCGGATCGCGCGGCACGACCCGTCCACCGCGATCATCGCGTTCCAGCACATGGCCGTCTGCAGCCGGATCGCCGAATGGGGAAGCGATGCCCAGCGCGAGGAACTGCTGCCGAAACTCGCTTCCGGCGAGTGGCTGGCCGCGTCCGCGTGGAGCGAATCCGGGGCAGGCGCGGCGAAGAAGAACCTCTCGACCGTCGCCGACGAACTGCCCGACGGCAGCTGGACAGTCAGCGGCGGCAAGGCTTTCACCACCGGCGCCGGGATCACCGATGTGTATCTGGTGCTCGCGCAGAGCACGCCGGCGGGGGAGTCCGACGATGCCGCGTACGGATCCGGCGGGCAGAGCTTCTTCCTGGTGCCCGCGACCAACCCGGGCATCGAACCGGACCTGAGCCTGGACCTGGTCGGCATGCGCGCGTCGGCGACCGGGTTCGTGGAGCTGAAGGACTGCGTCCTCGGACCGGAAGCGCTGCTCGGGCCGCGCGACACCGCGAGCACGATCATCGCGGGCGTCCGGCAGTCCGGGGCGACCCTCGGCGCGGTGTCGGCCG
The DNA here is from genome assembly GCF_040610415.1 of Amycolatopsis sp. NPDC004079. NCBI lineage: Bacteria > Bacillati > Actinomycetota > Actinomycetes > Pseudonocardiales > Pseudonocardiaceae > Amycolatopsis > Amycolatopsis sp. NPDC004079. Next base: position 56,960 of record NZ_JBEXMH010000035.1, read on the forward strand.
GGATCGCCGAAGCCGCGTGGGACCTCGGTTTCCAAGCGGCGCAACGGAAATCGCTGCTCGACCTGCAGGCTGTCCGGCACCGGCTGGTGGACCTGCGCGGGCAGGTGGAGTCCGCCCGCGCGCTGGTCGAACGGGCCGGCCGCCGCGACGGCGCCGACCCCGGCGAGGTGACGCTGCACAGCAAGATCCACGCCTCGCAGACAGCCGAGGAAGTCGTCGCCGCGATCGCGCGGCTGCTCGGCAGCGCCGGATACGTGGTGACGAACCCGATCAACCGGATGGCCCGCGACGCCCGCGCCGTCGCGCTGATGGGCCCGACCAACGACCTGAGCCGAGAGCTGGTGAGCCTGCCATGGGCCGCGTGAAGAACTACGACCTCGTCGTCCGGGGCGGCCGGGTGACCGGCCCCGGCGGCGTCCGCCTCGCCGACGTCGCCGTCACCGGCGGGAAAATCGCCGACGTGCTCCCCGCCGGGAGCACGGTGTCCGGCACCGAGGAAATCGACGCCGCCGGGCGGCACGTCCTGCCCGGCCTGATCGATTCCCACGTGCACTTCCGCACGCCGGGCCTGACCGAAAAGGAGGACTGGGCGCACGCGTCGCGCGCCGCCGTGGCGGGCGGCGTCACCACGGTGTTCGACATGCCCAACACCCGTCCGGCGACGTTCACCCCCGCCGACGCCCGCGCCAAGGACGCGGAAATCCGCGGCACCAGCCTGGTCGACTACCGCTTCCACGCGGGCGTCAACCCCGAGGCCGTGGAATCGCTGGAAACGTTCGAGCCCGCCGAAGCGCTGACCGCGAAGGCGTTCCTCACCGGGCACCACACCGCACCGCACGTGCTCCGCGACCCCGCCAGGCTCGACGAACTGTTCGCCGTCGCGAAACGCCAGGGCCTGCGGCTGCTCTTCCACGCCGAGGACGACGACGTGTTCAAGCTGCTCGACCAGTGGCAGGGAGCCCCGGCGACCTACCGCGACTACGAACGGTTCCGGCCGCGCTCGGGCGGGATTGTCGCCGTGGCCAAGCTGATCGAGCTGGCCCGGCGGCACGGCACCGCGGCGCACGTGCTGCACGTGTCCAGCCGGGAGGAGGCCGACCTGCTCACCGCGGCCGGCGCGGCCGGGCTGCCGGTCACCTGGGAGGCCACCGGACACCACCTGTCCTTCACCGCGGCCGACACCGCCCGCTGCGGTTCGCGCATCCGGCTCAGCCCCGCCATCCGGGACCAGACCGACCAGGACCGTTTGTGGGACGCGGTTTTCCGCGGCGAAGTGTCCACTGTGGGCAGTGACCACGCGCCGCACGCGTTCGCGGACAAGACCGTCGCCGCTCCCGACGCCCCGCCCGGCCTGCCCGGAGTACAGGAACTTTTCCCGGCCCTGTACACCGGCCTGTGCCGCCGGGCCCCGGATGCCACGCCGGACGACCTGCTGCCGATCGTCACCCGCGTCCTGGCCGCCGAACCCGCCCGGCTGTTCGGCATCGCCGACCGCAAGGGCGCGATCGCCCCCGGCCTGGACGCCGACCTGGTCCTGTTCGACCCGGCCGAAAACTGGTCCTTCGGCCCCGGCGACGTCCAGGCGAAATGCGGCTGGACGGCGTATGCGGGCTGGATGTTCACCGGCCGCGTCGCACGCACAATCCGCAGGGGCCGCACGGTCTTCCGCCTGGAGCACGGCTTCGGCACCCCCGACGGCGAATGGCTCAAGCCCTCCACAGTTCCGGTTCCGGCAGGGGACACCCGATGACCGCAGCACTGCTGGACGAATTCAAGGACGCGATGTCAGCACTGGCAGGCGGCGTCTGCGTGGTGACCGCCTTGGACGACGACGGCACCCCACGCGGATACGCCGCGACCTCGGTGACCTCAGTTTCGATGCGCCCGCCGCTTTTGCTCGTCTGCCAAGCGAAAACGTCCAGCTCCTACGACGTTTTCTCGCGCTGCTCGCGATTCGGCGTCAACGTCCTGGCCGCGGAACAAACCGAACTGGCCGCGTTGTTCGCGACCCCCGGCGCCGACCGCTTCGGCGACACCGGCTTCGAACCAGGCGAGGAGGGCACCCTCCTGCACCCAGACGCGTTGGCCGCCATCGAATGCCGCCGCCGGGAAACCGTAGACGCCGGCGACCACGGCCTCCTGCTAGGAGAAGTCCGCGCAGCCACCACCCGCCCCGGCGACCCCCTCGTCTACCACGGCAGGCGCTACCAACGCACCCGACCGGTCTGACCCACACTTGGAGGACTCATGTTCGACATCCCCGACCGCGGCGGCCCGGCCCCGCGCACCCGCGGCCCGATCCCGCACGGCCAGCTCAACCAGATCGCCCCGACGACGCTGCAGGAAGAACTGTGGCAACGGATGCGCTCGCTGGCAGGCGTCTACCTCGCGCCGACGCACGTGCCCTACCCGGAGGCAAGGGCGATCCACCTGGCCCCGGAATTCGGCACCGGTCCGGACGACGCGTTCATCAAGCACAGCCGCGAATTCGCCCACCTGCACCCGCAACAGGACGGCAGCCTCCACCTGACGCTCCCGCCGATCGCGAAGAAACTGGTCACCGAGGCGGGGTGGGGCGTGCCGCACCCGATCCAGAACACGCAGCTCGTGTATGGGCCTCGGGACCGGGAGGAGATCGAGGTGGTTTGGCGGGTGGTGCTGGAGTCGTACAGTTATGCCCGGGGGCGGCACAGCGAATGACCTGGGTGTGCGGCTTGTTTCCGACGTCGTGATCCAGCGTCAGCGGAAGCTGAATCAGAGTGAACGTTGTGGTCTGTGAGGGGAACCCTGAGGGAATCTGATTCCCTCAGGGTTCCCCTCACAGACCACAAGATCCGGTCACATGGCGACAAATCGGTCATTCCGGCGGAACTGACGTCCTTTGTGGACGGTCGGTGGGCGTGGGCCGCGCAGCTCAAGTCCCTCTCGTCTGGCGACGTGCTGTCTCATAAGGAAAGTGACCGGCTGCTGCCTGACCCGGTGTCGAATCCGGCCGGTCTCTGATGCCGCATGCGCGAACGGTGAAGAGCGGGTGCCCTTCACCGTTCGCGCAGGTAGTTGAGGTGAAACGGGTAAAAGCAGAACCGTCACCAACCGCGCTCAGCGAGCCGGTGCGGCTCCGGCACGTCCTCGACGTTGATCCCCACCATCGCCTCCCCGAGCCCGCGCGACACCTTCGCCAGCACGTCCGGGTCGTCGTGGAACGTGGTCGCCTTCACGATCGCCTCCGCGCGCTGCGCCGGGTTGCCGGACTTGAAGATGCCCGAACCCACGAACACGCCCTCCGCGCCCAGCTGCATCATCATCGCCGCGTCGGCCGGGGTCGCGATGCCGCCCGCGGTGAACAGCACCACCGGCAGCTTGCCCGCCTCGGCCACTTCGCGGACCAGTTCGTACGGCGCCTGCAGTTCCTTGGCCGCGACGAACAGCTCGTCCTCCGGCAGGTTCTGCAGGCGGCGGATCTCGCCGCGGATCTTGCGCATGTGCGTGGTCGCGTTGGAGACGTCGCCGGTGCCGGCCTCGCCCTTCGAGCGGATCATCGCCGCGCCCTCGGTGATGCGGCGCAGGGCCTCGCCGAGGTTGGTCGCGCCGCACACGAACGGCACGGTGAACGCCCACTTGTCGATGTGGTTCGTGTAGTCGGCGGGGGTGAGCACCTCGGACTCGTCGATGTAGTCGACGCCGAGCGACTGCAGCACCTGGGCCTCGACGAAGTGGCCGATCCGCGCCTTTGCCATCACCGGGATCGACACCGCTTCGATGATGCCGTCGATCAGGTCCGGGTCGCTCATCCGGGCGACGCCGCCCTGCGAGCGGATGTCCGCGGGGACGCGCTCCAGCGCCATGACGGCGACCGCGCCCGCGTCCTCGGCGATCTTGGCCTGGTCGGCGGTCACGACGTCCATGATGACGCCGCCCTTGAGCATCTCCGCCATGCCGCGCTTCACCTTCGCGGTGCCGGTGACGGTCTGGGGTTCGGCGTTCTGCTGCTGCGACACCTTCGGGCCTTTCTCGGGGGAGCGGAAGCTTTCTTCTCCTCCAGCGTAAGTCGGCGGTGGACCGCTGAGGCAGGCCATTGCGCGGGTATCTCGGAAGGCCACTTCTCGCTCGGAAAGATCCACTGAAGATCGGTCACTTTTCAGGCGGGAGGCGTTGACCTGGGGCTTCCGGATCGGCCTACCATGGAAGACGGTATCGGCCCGAAGCACAACGGCCGGACCACTTCCAGTGGAGACCACCTTCGAGGTGGCCACTGGCGACAGATTTCAGCAGTCCACTTCGCCTCGGTTCAGGACCGGCCGACGGAGCGCTCCCCGGGTGGGCGGCGGCCCCGGTGCTGCCCGCCTGACCTGCCCGGTTGCGTTCCGGACGGTCCCCCTAAGCTGGTGCGAACGTCTCACGGGAGGTCGGGTGGCGACAGCTACGGGAGCACGGCCGGCGGTCGGCGTGCTCGCCCTGCAAGGCGCCGTGCGCGAGCACGTCGCGATGCTGGAGAGCGCGGGCGCCCGCGCGGTTCCGGTGCGCCGCCCCGCCGAGCTGTCCGAAATAGACGGCCTGGTGCTGCCCGGCGGGGAGTCCACCACGATGTCGCGGCTGCTCGAGACCTTCGAGCTGCTCGAACCGCTGCGCGAGGCGATCGCGGGCGGCCTGCCCGCCTTCGGCTCGTGCGCCGGGATGATCCTGCTGGCCCGCCAGGTGCTCGACGGGCGCCCGGACCAGCAGCAGCTCGGCGGCCTCGACGTGGTCGTGCGGCGCAACGCGTTCGGCAGGCAGGTCGACTCCTTCGAGGCCGACCTCCCGTTCGCCGGCGTGCCCGGCGGGCCGCTGCACGCGGTGTTCATCCGGGCCCCGTGGGTCGAGAAGGCGGGAGACGGCGTCGAGGTGCTGGCCACCGTGCCCGACCCGGAGGACCCGCCGGACGGGAACCGGGCGGATAGGATCGTCGCCGTCCGGCAGGGGGCGGTGGTGGCCACGGCGTTCCACCCGGAGATCACCCGGGACGAGCGCGTGCACCGGCTGTTCGTCGAGCTCGTGCGGAAAGCCTGAGCAAGGATTGCGGCGGCCGCGCCGGGAGGCCCGCGGCCGCGGGAACAGATGGAGGAAAGATGAGCGGCCACTCCAAGTGGGCCACGACGAAGCACAAGAAGGCGAACCTCGACGCCAAGCGGGGCAAGCTCTTCGCGCGGCTGATCAAGAACATCGAGGTCGCCGCCCGCACCGGGACCGGGGGAGGGGACCCGGACGGCAACCCGACGCTGTACGACGCGATCCAGAAGGCGAAGAAGAACTCCGTCCCGCAGGACAACATCGAGCGCGCGCGCAAGCGCGGCGCCGGCGAGGAAGCGGGCGGCGCCGACTGGCAGAACATCACGTACGAGGGCTACGGCCCGAACGGCGTCGCGGTGCTGATCGAGTGCCTCACCGACAACAAGAACCGCGCCGCGATGGAGGTCCGGACCGCGCTCACGCGCAACAACGGCTCGCTCGCCGACCCGGGCTCGGTCGCCTACATGTTCAACCGCAAGGGCGTCGTGATCATGCCCAAGGCGGACGCGACCGAGGACGACGTCCTCATGGCGGTCCTCGACGCGGGCGCCGAGGAGGTCAACGACCTCGACGAGAGCTTCGAGATCGTCTCCGAGGGCGGCGACCTGGTGCCGGTGCGCAAGGCGCTGCAGGAGGCCGGGTTCGAGTACGAATCGGCCGAGCTGACCTTCCTGCCGTCGGTGAGCGTGCCGCTCGACGTCGACGGGGCGAAGAAGGTCTTCAAGCTGATCGACGCGCTCGAGGACTGCGACGACGTGCAGAATGTGTACGCGAACTTCGATGTGTCCGATGAAGTCATGGCCGCGGTGGACTGATCTCGGCGGTGGGACTGGCAACGTGTACGCGCGGTGCCGGATTCCATGTGTCCGATGAGGTCATGGCCGCGGTGGACTGATCCCATCGCCCGCGACACGGCCGCGCCCCCGGCACTCCGGGGGCGCGGCCGTTTTCGCGTGAATTTCCCTTGGCGCGCAACGGAAACCGCGAAAATCCTTGGGGCGGCGGGAAAATGACCGGCGCGGGGACTGGGCTCGGGCGCGCGGGTGGGGCAGAATGTCCGCCGTGACGACCTCCGCCCTCACCGAGCAAGAGCAGAGCCTCATCGCCTGGATCGAAACCCAGGCGAGGGAACGAGGGAACGCGGTCATCGCCGTGCCCGCCGACGACCAGGGCGCGGGCTACTGCTTCACCGCGTGCGCGTGGGCGTTGCACAACGTGCCCGAGGCCGTCGTGATCGGCCTGCCCGACCACATGGCCCCGGTGCTGCTCGACGCGTACGTCGACCGTTCCGCCAACGGCGAGATCTTCGAGGTCGGCAAACGCTACGACGATTTCTTCGACGGCGCGCCGGTGATCTTCGAACGCGTCGCGAAAGGCCACTACCCGGAGTACTTCGGGTCCGCGTTCCTCGTCTACCCGGACGGCGACTTCCCGGCGCTGCAGATGATCGTCGCGACGCCGGAGGGGTACTTCCCGTGGCACGCCGACGCGCCCGAGGGCTTCGCCGAATGGCAGCCGGTGCTCACCGAGAGCGGCGACCCGGAGAGCTGGACTCCCGGCGTCGACGGTCCCTGACCTGCTTGATTAACCCAGCGCGGCCAGGTCGTCGGCGGCGTCCGGAAACCGGGCGGCCAGCGTCGCCGGGTCCGCGAACTCCACGCAGTCGTCGGTATAAGGCGGCATCACCACGGTGCCGAGCAGGCTCCACGCGCCCAGCGGCACCGTCGCCTGCCACGTCCCCGCGGGCACGACCACCTGCGGACGTTCCCCGGCGGCCACGTCGCTGCCCAGCACTGGACGCGTCACCTCGCCGCCGGGATGCAGCAGGAGCATCCGCGCAGGTGAACCGGCGTGGTGGACGAACACTTCGACGCGGTCGAGGCGGTGCGGCGCGGAGATCTCGGGCGCGGTGAGCAGGTAGTAGATCGCCGACCCCTCGTCCGCGCGCCAGCTCTGCGCGAACCGGCCGCCCTCAACCGGCAGCGGCTCCAGACCCAGGTGCTTGACGTAGTCCTCCGGTCCCGGCATGTCTCCATCGTGCTCGTGGACGGGTGCACCGTCCACGTCAGTCGCCGTTTGCGCGTGTCCGTCCGCCGGGCCGCGCACCGCGACCGTTAGCCTGCACATCGAACGGATGTTCGCGCGGGCGAAGGAGAAACGGTGCGGGTGCTCGGGGTCGACCCCGGTCTGACCAGGTGCGGCCTCGGCGTGGTCGACGGCGGCAAGGGCCGGTCGGTGCGCCCGGTCGCGGTCGGGGTCGTGCGCACGCCCGCCGACCACGATCTCGCGCAGCGGCTGCTCGGCGTCGCCGACGAGGTGGAGCGCTGGCTCGACAAGTACCGGCCCGAAGCCGTGGCCGTCGAGCGGGTGTTCGCGCAGCACAACGTGCGCACCGCGATGGGTACCGCGCAGGCGGGCGGGGTCGTGGCGCTGTCGGCGGCGCGGCGCGGACTGCCGGTCGTCTTCCACACGCCCAGCGAGGTCAAGGCCGCCGTCACCGGGTCCGGGCGCGCGGACAAAGCGCAGGTCACCACCATGGTGATGCGGCTGCTCGGGCTCGAGGTCAAACCGCATCCGGCGGACGCGGCCGACGCGCTCGCGCTCGCCATCTGCCACCTCTGGCGCGAGCCGATGCGGGTCCGGCTCGCCGAGGCCGAGGCCCGCGCGGCCGAACTGGTCCGCGCCCACAAGGCCCGGCTGGCGGCCGCGGCCAAGGCGGCCGGAACCACCACGAAGCAGAACGAAACAGGAGCACGACGATGATCTCCTCGGTACGCGGCGAAGTGCTGTCCGTCGGGCTCGACCACGTGGTGGTCGAGGTCGGCGGCGTCGGCCTCGCCGTGCAGGCCACCCCGGCGACGCTGGCCACGCTGCGCCGCGGCGAGCAGACGCGGCTGCACACCGCGCTGGTCGTGCGAGAGGACTCGCTGACCCTCTTCGGGTTCGCCGAGGAGGACGCGCGCGAGCTGTTCGGCCTGCTCCAGACGGTGTCCGGGATCGGGCCGCGGCTCGCGCTGGCGACACTGGCCGTGCTGGAGCCGGACAAGCTGCGCGCGGCGCTCGTCGAAGGCAACATCACCGTGCTCACGCAGGTCCCCGGCATCGGCCGCAAGGGAGCCGAGCGGCTCAGCCTCGAACTGCGGGACAAGGTCACCGCGCTCGGCGGCGCCGCCGACGCCCCGGTCGTCACCGCGCCCGGCGCGCTGCGCGGCGAGGTGGTGGAAGCGCTGGCCGGACTGGGTTTCCCGGCCAAACAAGCCGAGCAGGCGGTGGACCGGGTGCTGTCCGAGGGCGACGGGCACACCACGTCCTCGGTGCTGCGCGCGGCGCTGGCCGCGCTGGGCCGCAAGCGGTAGCCGCCGATGAACCACGAAGTGACCGAGTTCGACACCGGCGGTTACGAGGCGGACGACGAAACGCTGTCCGCGCTCGCCCAGACCGGCGAACGCGACCTGGAGACCTCGCTCCGGCCGCGCAAACTGGACGAGTTCGTCGGCCAGGAACGCGTCCGCGAGCAGCTGGAACTGGTGCTGGAGAGCGCGCGGCGGCGCGAGGTGCCGCCGGACCACGTGCTGCTGTCCGGCCCGCCCGGCCTCGGCAAGACGAGCATGGCGATGATCGTCGCCGCCGAACTGGGCGCGGCCATCCGGATCACCTCCGGGCCGGCCCTGGAACGCGCGGGCGACCTGGCCGCGATGCTGTCCAACCTCGCGCCCGGCGACGTCCTGTTCATCGACGAGATCCACCGCATCGCCCGGCCCGCCGAGGAAATGCTGTACCTGGCGATGGAGGACTTCCGGGTCGACGTCGTCGTCGGCAAGGGGCCGGGGGCGACCAGCATCCCGCTGGAGATCGCGCCGTTCACGCTGGTCGGGGCGACCACCCGGTCCGGTTCGCTGACCGGCCCGCTGCGCGACCGGTTCGGTTTCACCGGCCAGATGGAGTTCTACTCCGCGGCCGAACTGGAGCTGGTCGTCCGCCGCGCGGCGAAGATTCTCGGCATCGAGATCGACAGCGACGGCTGCGCCGAGATCGCGGGCCGTTCGCGCGGCACGCCCCGGATCGCCAACCGGCTGCTGCGCCGGGTCCGCGACTACGCCGAGGTGCGCGCCGACGGCAAGGTGACCCTGGAGGTCGCGCAGGCCGCGCTGAAGGTCTACGACGTCGACGAGCTGGGCTTGGACCGGCTGGACCGGGCCGTGCTCAGCGCGCTCACGCGCTCGTTCGGCGGGGGACCGGTGGGCATTTCGACGCTCGCGGTCGCTGTCGGCGAGGAAGCCACTACGGTCGAGGAGGTGTGCGAGCCCTACCTGGTCCGGGCCGGTATGCTCGCCCGCACTCCGCGCGGCCGGGTCGCGACCGCGGCCGCGTGGCTGCACCTCGGACTGGTTCCGCCCCCGGAGGCGGGACGGCCCGACGCGGGCGGTCCCACGCTGTTCGACCAGGCCTGACAAGGGCGGACAGCGGCCCGGGTGGTGGCGTTTCCGCCGGTACCTGGCACACTCGAACACAGCACATCCGTCGAAACCGGACGCGGGCAGCCGAGAAAGGCGTCCGTCGAGGAGAGTCATGAACCAGTTACTGCTGCCGTTGCTGCTGCTGCTCGTGGTGGCCGTGCCGCTCGTCATGGGCACCCGCAAGCAGAAGAAGCAGCAGGCGGCTCAGCAGGAGATGCAGAACAGCATTTCCGCTGGCGACCGCGTGATGACCACGTCGGGCATGTACGGCACGGTCGCCGACACCAGCAGCGACACCACGATCGACATCGAGATCGCGCCGGGCGTCGTCACCACCTGGCTGCGGCTCGCGGTGCGCGAGAAGGTCGAGCCGGCCGTCGAGACCGAGGAGAACGACGACTCGGCCGAGACCGAGGTCGCGGGCATCGAGTCGGCCTCGTCGACCGCGGTGTCCTCTTCGGAAGCCCCGGCCCAGGAGTCGATTTCCGCCGAGGAGAGCCAGACCTCCGGTGCGCAGGTGGCGCCCCCGCTGGAGCACGGCAAGAAGTAGCCTCCGCGCTTCACCGGGCAGTGATCCGCCCACAGCCTACGAAAGTCGGTACGGGCGAACGCCGGGCTCACGCAGCACCGAGTACTGTCTCGGTGCTGCGTGCGTGTCCGCCGTCATAGTTCACGCCCAGCCGCGTCCGGGGGACCCCCTTCCGGCTCGCGCACCCGAACCACTTGGGGTCCATCCAGTCCGTGCCAGTTCGAGGAGACCGAAGCACCGTGGCACCATCGGCCGGGCATCTCCGCCCGGGACGCTATCTCGCCTTCTTCGCCCTGATCGTGGTCGTGCTGTACGCCTTGGTGTTCTTCACCGGCAGCGGCAAAGCGACGCCGAAACTCGGCATCGACCTCCAGGGCGGCACCCGGGTCACGCTCACCGCGCGCACGCCCGACGGCGGCCAGCCCACCCGCGATTCGCTGAACCAGGCGCGCCAGATCATCGAGACCCGGGTCAACGGGATCGGCGTCGGCGGCACCGAGGTGGTGCTCGACGGCAACAACATCGTGATCACCGTGCCGGGCGAGCAGGGCGACGAGGCGAAGAACCTGGGCCGGACCGCCAAGCTCGGGATCCGCGAGGTGATCACCTCGGTCCCGAACACCCCGGCCGCGCCGCCCTCGGCTCCCGCCTCCGGCGCCCCGAGCGCCCCGGCGACCGCGCCGAGCAAGCCGGCGGGCGGCGGGGGAGCGGAAGGCGCCCCCGCGCAGCAGCCGCCGGGTTCGACCCCGTCGACCCCCGGCGCGAGCAACGGCCAGGACGCGGGGAAGAACCCGATCGAGGCGGCCCGCGCCGTGCGCCAGGCTCCCGCGCTGATGCCGAAGGACCCGAAGAACCAGCAGGAGGCCGCCGCCGCGCAGGCCGCGCAGCAGAAGGCGCTCGCCGCCCTCACCTGCGCGCCCAACGCCGCCGACCCGCTGGAGGGCAACGACCTTCCCGGCCAGCCGCTGGTCACGTGCGGCGACAAGGACGCCACCAAGTACGTGCTCGGCCCGGAGTTCATCCCCGGCACCGAGATCTCCAGCGCGAACTCCGGCTACGACCAGCAGCGCGGCCAGTGGATCGTCGACCTGAGCTTCAAGGGCGCGGGCGGCAAGACCTGGGGCGACTTCACGTCGGCCAACATCGGCAAGCAGGCGGCGTTCGTGCTCGACACGGACGTGGTGTCCGCGCCGACCGTGCAGAACGCCATCCTCGGCGGCAACACGCAGATCACCGGCAAGTTCACCCAGACCGACGCGAAGAACCTGGCGGACATCCTCAAGTACGGTTCGCTGCCGCTGTCGTTCGACTCGTCGGACGCCACCACGGTGTCCGCGACGCTGGGCTACGCCTCGCTGCAGGCCGGCCTGATCGCCGGCGCGATCGGCCTCGCGGTCGTGTTCGTCTACTGCCTGTTCTACTACCGGCTCCTCGGCATCCTCACGATCTGGTCGCTGGTGCTGTCCGGCCTGCTCGTGTACGCGGTGCTGGTGCTGCTCGGGCGGTGGATCGGGTACACGCTCGACCTCGCGGGCGTCGCCGGCCTGATCATCGCGATCGGCATCACGGCGGACTCGTTCGTCATTTACTTCGAACGGCTGAAAGACGAGATCCGGGAGGGCCGGACCTTCCGGTCCGCGGTGCCGCGCGGCTGGGCACGGGCGCGGCGCACGATTCTGGCCTCGGACGCGGTCAGCTTCCTCGCCGCCGCGATCCTGTACATCATCGCCGTCGGCGACGTGCAGGGCTTCGCGTTCACCCTCGGCATGTCGACGGTGCTCGACCTGGTGGTCGTCTACCTGGTCACGCATCCGCTCGTGGCGATGGTGTCGACCTCGAAGTCGAAGTTCCTGTCCAACCCCCGGAATCTCGGCCTCGGCGCCGTCCAGAAGCTCGGCGCGCAGCGCAAGTCCACGCGCCCCGCTCCCGGCCGCCGCGCGAACGTGAAGGAGGCCTGACGTGAGCGACGAAACCGCAGGCGTCACCTCGGAAGACCAGGACGGCCCGGACAGCGGGGCCACCGCGGCCAAGCCCGGCAAGAAGGAAAGCTTCTTCCACCGGCTCTACGTCGGCACCGGCGCGGTCGACATCGTCGGCTCGCGCAAGCGCTGGTACATGTTCTTCGCGCTGCTGCTCCTGGTGTGCATCGGCTCGATGATCTTCCGCGGCTTCAACGTGGGCATCGAGTTCGAGGGCGGCACGCAGATCCAGCTGCCCGCGCACGGTTCGCACGGCCAGATCACCCAGGACCAGGTGATCAAGTCGTTCAACACCGCGCTGGGCGAGGCCCCGGCCGAGACCCAGACGGTCGGCACCGGCAACGCGGCGACCATCCAGACCCGCTCCGAGACCCTCACCGCCGACCAGGTGGCGAAGGTCAAGAAGCAGATCTTCGAAGACCTGGGCCCGATCGGCACCAACGGCAAGTCGAGCGAGCAGGCCATCAGCGACAGCGCGGTGAGCGCTTCGTGGGGCAACGAGATCTCGCGCCAGGCCCTGATCGCGCTCGGCGTGTTCCTGGTCGCCGTCGTGATCTTCCTGGCGATCTACTTCGACACCAGGATGGCGTTCGCGGCGCTCATCTCGCTGCTGCACGACATCGTGGTCACGGCGGGCGTGTACTCGCTCGTGGGCTTCGAGGTCACGCCCGCGACAGTGATCGGTTTGCTGACGATTCTCGGCTTCTCGCTGTACGACACCGTGGTGGTGTTCGACAAGGTCCGGGAAAACACCCGGGGCTTGCTCGGCCTTTCGCGGCGGACGTACGCCGAAGCGGCGAACCTGGCGCTGAACCAGACCCTGATGCGATCGTTCAACACGGCGTTCATCGCCCTGCTGCCGATCCTGGGCCTGCTGATCGTCGGCTACATCCTGCTCGGCTCGGGCACGCTGCAGGACCTGGCGCTGGTGCAGCTCACCGGTACGTTGGTCGGCGTCCTGTCGTCGGTCGCACTGGCGACGCCGCTGCTGGTCGACTTCAAGATGCGCGACCCGCAATACCGCCAGCAGGCCGACCGCGTGGCGGCCCGCCGGGCGAAGGCCGCGAAGCGCGAAGCAGCGGACGACGACTTCGACGCCAACGACGAAGACCAGCTGGCCGCCGAACTCCGCAAGGAAAAGGCCATGGCCGCAGCCGCTGGCGTCCCCGCACGGCACCCGAAGCAGCGTCCGTCGGGGAAGAAGAAGCGCTGAGCAATGAAGCTCGACGAGGCACTGGACCTGATCGCCGAAGTCCCGGACTTCCCGGAACCAGGCGTCCTGTTCCGCGATCTCAGCCCGCTGTTCGCCGACGGCCCCGGTTTCGCCGCGGTCGCCGACGCACTGGCGGAAACCCTCGACCCGGCGGCCGACTTGGTCGCCGGGGTCGAGGCCCGCGGCTTCCTCCTCGCCGCGGCAGTCGGCTACTCCCGCGGCATGGGCGTGGTGCTGGTCCGGAAACCCGGAAAGCTCCCTTCCGTCGCCGGACGAGTGGACTACTCGCTGGAATACGGCACCGCGAGCGTCGAACTGCCCGCAAACGTAGTGAAGCCAGGCCAACGCATCGCGATCATGGACGACGTCCTGGCCACCGGCGGCACAGTGGCAGCGACCGCGAAACTCCTGGAAGACGCAGGCGCAACAGTCACCGGCATATCAGTAGTCCTGGAACTGGCCGCCCTGCATGGCCGCTCCACCCTGGGCGGCCGCACAGTCCACACGCTCCGCACAGTCTGACTCTCCACAAAGATCCGTGAGGGGAACCCTGAGGGACTCAGAGTCCCTCAGGGTTCCCCTCACGGACTTGAGCGGGCGCGAGGGCGGCGACGGCGGCCGCGACGACCTCTTCAGGCGTTCGCTTGTCGGTCTCGATCTCGACGGTCGCCACCTCGCGGTACACCGGCAGCCGCTGGTCGAGCAGGGCCTTGAAGGTCGCGCGGGGGTTGATGCCGGCGAGCAGCGGGCGGGCGCTGGACATGCCAGTGCGCTGGACACCAGCGGCGAGGCCGACGTTCAGGAAAACCACCGTGTGGTCCTGAAGCCGTGCGCGGGTGCCTGGGGTGAGCGGGGCGCCGCCGCCGAGGGAGAGCACGCCGTCGTGTTCGGCGAGTGCGGTGGCGACCGCTTCTTCCTCGATCGCGCGGAACGCTGGCTCGCCGTCGTCGGCGAAGATGTCCGAGATGGCGCGTCCGGCGCGGGCGACGATGTCGTCGTCGGTGTCGCGGAAGGTCACGCCGAGCGCGGCGGCCAGCAGCGGGCCGACCGTGCTCTTGCCGGAGCCCGGCGGCCCGACGACGACCGCGCGCGGGCTCACCAGCGCTCCTCGAGCGCCTTCAGGTACGCCTGCGCGTTGCGCCGGGTCTCGGCCAGCGAGTCGCCGCCGAACTTCTCCAGCGCCGCGTCCGCGACGACCAGCGCCACGACCGATTCCAGCACCACGCCGGCGCGCGGCACCGCGCACACGTCGGAGCGCTGGTGGATCGCGACGGCGGGCTCGCCGGTCCGGACGTCCACTGTGGACAGTGCCTTGGGCACGGTCGAGATCGGCTTCATCGCGACGCGCACCCGCAGCGGTTCGCCGTTGGTGATGCCGCCTTCGAGCCCGCCCGCGCGGTTCGACCGGCGCGTGACGCCGACCGGTCCGGTGCCGCGGTCGATCTCGTCGTGCGCCTGGCTGCCCCAGCGGCGGGCGGTGGTGAAGCCGTCGCCGACCTCGACGCCCTTCATCGCCTGCACGCCCATGAGCGCGCCGGCGAGCCGCGCGTCGAGACGCCGGTCCCAGTGCACGTGCGAGCCGAGGCCCGGCGGCAGGCCGTAGACGATCACCTCGATCACGCCGCCGACGGTGTCGCCGGCCTTCCGCACCGCGTCGACCTCGGCGATCATCGCCTCGGTCCCCTCGGCCGAGAACGCCCGCACCGGGCTCTCGTCGATCGCCGCGAGGTCGCCCGGCTGCGGAAGCGGGCCGTCGGGCGCGTCGGCGCCGCCGATCGAGACGACGTGGCTCAGCACCTCGGCCCCGAGCAGCTGCCGCAGGAAGTTCCGCGCGACAGTGCCGAGCGCGGTCCGCGAAGCCGTCTCGCGGGCGCTGGCGCGCTCCAGGACGGGACGGGCCTCGTCGAAGCCGTACTTCTGCATGCCGGGCAGGTCGGCGTGCCCCGGGCGGGGCCGGGTCAGCGGCTCGTTGCGGGCGAGCCCGGCGAGCTCGGCCTCGTCGACCGGGTCGGCCGCCATGACCTTCTCCCACTTGGGCCACTCGGCGTTCTCGATCTGGACGGCGATCGGGCCGCCCTGGCTGACCCCGTGCCGGACCCCGCCGAGGAACTGGACCTGGTCGGTCTCGAAGCCCATCCGCGGGCTGCGGCCGAACCCGAGCCGGCGCCGCGCGAGCTGCGCGGAGAGGTCCGAGGTCGTCACCTCCACCCCGGCAGGCAGCCCCTCGAGCACAGCGGCGAGGGCGGGTCCGTGCGATTCTCCAGCGGTGATCCAGCGCAGCACCGGACAATCCTGTCACGGCCTGTCCGGCGGCCTGGCAGAGCCCCTGGCCTCAGGTGATGCCCGTTCCAGCGGCTGGGAAGACCGCGCACGCCCAGGTGGCCAGAACCAGGCCGGGGCCGTAGGGGACGCGGAGGGGACCGGCGCGGATTCGGGAGCTGGCGGGGCTGGGTGGCGATGTGGGGGCTGCGGACGTCGGCGCGGGAGCCGGGTCGGTTGGCAGGCAGGTGACGTCGGTCGGCGCAGAGGCAGCGGCTGCCGAACGGGGTGTCTGGGCGGGCTCAGTCGGCTGAGGCGCGATGTCGAGTTGGTTCGGGGTGGGCTCGTCGAGTCCTCCTAGGGGTTGGACGGCGGCCAAGGGCGTCCCCGGGCCGGGTTGACGGGATGGCGCGAGGGTCGAAGCTCGCGAATCGCGGAAGCGGCGGATCAGCCACATCGGCACCACAGCAGCCAAGCTCACCAGTGCCGCGAGGACGGCCGCCACGGCAGGAGCCAGTCCGCCGATCGCGCCCAGGACGGCGCCGAAAGATCCGGCCAGTTTGACGTCTCCGGGGCCGAGACCGCCCGCTGACAAGCGGTGGACGATCAAGTGCGTACCGCCGAACAGCAGGCATCCCAGGGCGGCTCCGGCGGCCAACCGCCATCCTCCGCCGCTGAGAGCGGCGAGGGTGATGGTCAGGGCGACAGCGGGATAAGCGGGCAGGGTGAGGATGTCCGGGAGACGGCGGTGTCGGGCGTCAGCCAACGCGAGGGGTGCGCCTAGCACCGAAACCAGCCAAGCGACCGGCAGCCACCAAGCCGGGAGCGCGCCTACGTCGGCACGTGCGGCGGCCACCGCGGCTGCCGCGGCGGCGACCGCCACGGCGAGCACGGCCGGTATCGGGGCGTCGGCTTTCTTCATCATCACCAGCAGCACGGGGACCACCGCCCCTGCTGCCAGCACTGCTGTCAGGACCATGCGGCCAAGCCTGCCGCCGGGGCTTGGACCAGGGCAAACAGATCGGGGTGCGAGGGGACCCCTCGTGCGCGACACGCCGGAAGGTTCACTCGACGGAGGCAAAAACGGCGCAGTGCCCCGGGCTCGTCGACAACGCGTCGGTGATTGATTCCAGGGCAGCGTCGGTGATTGACCCCGGACGGCGTCGGTGACTGCCCCTCGGGCGGCGGAGACAGAATTCAGACCCGGGACGGAGCCAGAACCCCGTCCTCAGCAAGAAAAGCCCGGCGGTGCTCAGTCGGATTGACCCCGCGCACCCGCTTGAAAGCCGAGCTGAACCCGAACGCGTCCGAGTACCCGACCACCCGGGCCACCTCCGCGATCGGCATCGACGGCTGTTCCGTCAGGAGGTCCGCGGCGAGGGTCATCCGCCAGCGGGTCAGGTACGTCATCGGCGGCTCCCCCACCAGTTCCGCGAAGCGTTTGGCCAAAGTGGACCGCGACACCCCGGTCCGGGCAGCGAGCGTGACGACCGTCCACGGGGCTGCCGGATCCGCGTGGAGCAATCGCAGGCAGGCACCCACCACGGGGTCCCGTTGCGCCGCCCACCAACGCGGAGGCGAGCCGCCGGGACGGTCGAACCAGTCGCGCAGGATGCAGACCAGCATCCAGTCCAGGAGGCGGTCCAGGACGATCTGCTGCCCGGGCGCGTCGACGGCCAGTTCGGCTGCCAGATGGTGCAGCACGGGGTCTTCCTCGGTCGAGGAAGACGGCCGGACGACGACCGGCAGCGCGTCCAGCAAAGCGGACATCCGGCCGCGGCTCCGGACCGGGTACGCGCCGACGATCAGGTTGGTTTCGCCATGGAACGGGTCGTTCCAGCCCAGGTGATGCTGGGTGCCGCCCTGGTCGGGAGTGGCGCAGAACTCGCCGCATTCGACCGGGACAGCGGGCGTGTCCAGGCTGTCGACGAAGGAGAACGGGCCGCGCACCAGGATGGTCTCCCGGGCGCGCAACAACTCCGGCGGATGGTCTTCCGGCACGATCCAGCCCTCGCCGCTCAGCAACGTGCACAGGGTCAGCGGGGCACTGTCCACGAAGCGCAGCGACCACGGCGCCGACAGGGCCGTGCAGCCGAACAACGAGCCGTGCGCCCGGACCCCGCGGATCAAATCGCTGAACGCGTCCACTCACCCGAGGTTAGACGAATGGACAGGCGATCCGGCTTCTCACCTATGGGATCGTCCAAGCGAGCCCGGTTGAATCCCAGTCATGAGCACTCTCACCGACCACGATCTCGAGTTCCTCCGCCGCCCCCTGCACGGCTTCCTGACCGTCGCCGCCGGACCGCGGCCGCCACAGCCTCGGCCGGTGTGGTTCGAGGCCACCGACGAGGGCACGATCCAGCTGTTCACCGCCCCGGATTCGGCCAAGATCCGCCAACTCAGCGAGGACCCGCGCGCGTCGATCGTCGTCGCGGCACCGGTCGGGGAACCGGAACGCTGGGTGTCCGTCGCCGGGCGCGTCACGATCGAGGCCGACGGCGGGCACGACCTCGCGCGCAGGCTCGCCGGAAGGTACTGGGACCTCAGCACCCCGGAAGGCCAGGCCGGAGCCAAAATCCTGCAAGACCTCCCCCAGGTCCGGGTCGTCATCCACCCGGAGAAGGTGCACCGCTACGCGTTCTGAGCCGTCCGCCGCGCGCGGATCGCCCGCACCAGCAGCACCAGGCCGCAGATCACGCACACCGCTTCGGTGATCACGCCCCAGTACTCGTACTGGCTGTTGAACTGGTCGTGCACGCCGTAGAAGCCCACCGTCACCGACAGCAGGTAGGCCAGCAGCGTCACGCCGCCGAAGCCCAGCGTGAGGAACGCAGGCAGCCAGTGCCGCCAGGCGAGAAGGGCGACGGCGATCACCACGCCGGCGATGCCGTTGACCAAGAAGAGCGGGCCGACCACCGGGATGTCCGCGTAGCCGCTGCCCCAGTACAGGTAGAAGTGGATCGCCGCGGAGCCCGCCAGGCCCGCCGCGCCCAGCACTCGCATCCACGTGGTCACCATGGGCGTCTCCTTCCGTGCGGAATGCCGGATACGGACTACACGCACGGGCGACCGCGACGGTTCACCGGCACCCGAAGCCGTCCCGATTCGTTGCACAGGGCATGACTGCCGAACTTCACTCCCGCCGCTCCGTACTCGTCTCCGGGGCGGCCGTCGCAGGGACCGCCGCCGTCGCTCTCACCGCCTGCGCGAGCGGCGACAGCGGGTCCGGACAGGCCGCGCCGAAGGCGGGCGGGAAGGTGATCCCGCTGGCGGAAGTGCCGGTGGGCCAAGCGAAATCAGCGAAAACGCCGGACGGGCAGGAGGTGCTCGTGGCACAGCCGTCGGCGGGGACGGTCGCGTGTTTCAGCGCCGTCTGCACACACCAGGGCTGCACGGTGAATCCGCCGCAAAACGGTCAGGCGAGCTGCCCGTGCCACGGTTCGGTGTTCGACGCGCTGACCGGCGCGGTGAAGCAGGGGCCGGCGAGCCAGCCGCTGTCCAAAGTGGCCGTGAAGATCGAGAACGGCGAGATCGTCACGGCGTGACCGGGATCGCCCTTTGCGGACATTCACTGTCCACAAAGGGCTCCGGTGATCAATCGTTCCAGGTGAACAACTCGTCGCCGGCGGCGACCGTGCGCCCGCCTTCGAGGCCGGCGAGCACGTCCGCGGACGCGTCGAGGCCGACGACCGGGACGATCGGCGAGTAGCCCTTGGCGGCGACCGCCTCGGGGTCCCAGCCCACGATCGGCTGGCCCGCCCGCACCTTCTCGCCCTTGACGACGTGCAGGGTGAACCCCTCGCCCTTCTCCTTGACCGTGTCGATGCCGAGGTGCACGAGCACCCCGCGGCCGTCCTCAGTGGCCACGACGTACGCGTGCGGGTGCAGCGTCACCACGGTCCCGTCCACCGGCGCGACCGCGTCGGCGCGACCGCCGGACGGCTTCACCGCGATGCCGGGGCCCACCATCGCCTCGGCGAACACCGGGTCGGGCACCTCGGTGATCGCGACGACCTCGCCCGCGACCGGGCTCAGGATCGGCAGGCTCACATCAAGTCCTCGATGTCGCTGGCGATGGTGTCCGCCTCCGGCCCGACGATGACCTGGACCGCCGAGCCCATCTTCACGACGCCCATCGCGCCGGCCGACTTCAGCGCGGGTTCGTCCACGAGGGACATGTCCTCGAGCTCGCACCGCAGCCGCGTGATGCAGCCCTCGATCTCGATGACGTTGTCCGCGCCGCCGAGCGCCGCGAGAATCTTTTCCGGCCTGTCATCCGCCATCGCGGCCTCCTCGTATCCCGTTGGTTTTCCACTCGGAACAGGTGCGCTCCGCCACCATTACTACGCCGTTTGCCGCCTTGCCGAGCGAGCCCGGCCACGAACGGATAACGGTGGTTGACACCCGCTCTCGCTGCGGAGCATCCTGCCCCATCAGATCATTGGTCTAGACCGGAACGTACCAATCTTCCGGCGCGGACGCGAGCACCGGCCCCGGTGCGCGAAGCGAGGGAGGGTGACACCGAGATGAGTGCGGCCGCGCACATTCCGCCGTCCGACCCCGCCGAGCGCGTGGTGAACGGGCCGACCCCGAAGCACGCCCAGCTGCGGGAGATCCTGCGCCGCCTGGTGGAGCGCGAGCTCCCGCCGGGCTCGCCGATCCCGTCCGAGCGCGAGCTCGCGCAGCACTACGGCGTCTCGAGGCTCACTGTCCGCTCGGCGATCGGGAAGCTCGTCGAGGAAGGACTGCTGGCCCGGGTCAGGGGCAAGGGCACCTTCACCGCCGCCCGGCGGATGGAACTGCAGGTGTACCTGATGTCGTTCACCGACGACATGCGCCGGCGCGGGCTCACCCCGACCACCGAAGTGATCTCGACCTCGACCGAGGTCCCGCCGGTGACTTCGGCGCACGCGCTCGGCCTGTCCGAGGGCGTGGCGGCGCACCGGCTCGTGCGGCTGCGGCGTGCCGACGGCGTTCCGCTGGCCGTCGAACGCGGCTGGTACCACGCGGGCCGGACCCCCGGCCTGCTCGACCTCGACCTGACCCGTTCGCTGTACGCCCAGCTGGCCGACGCCTTCTCGCGCCGCCCGGACCAGGCGTACCAGACGGTGTGGGCCGAATCCGCGGACCGCGAAACGGCGCGCTTGCTCGGCATGCGCACCGGCAGTCCGCTCCTGGTGTTCCGCCGGGTCTCCAGCTCGGGCGGCGAACCGGTCGAGGACATGACGTCCTGGTACCGGGGCGACCACTACCAGGTGACCATGCAGCTGGACCGGAACACCCCGGGTTCCGGCGACCAACCCCACAATGGAGGTATCCGATGAGCGCCACCACCGCGGCTGGGGCTAGCGGAAAGAAGAAGGGCGGTGGCCTTGCCGGGCTGCAGCGCTTCGGCCGCAGCCTCATGCTGCCGATCGCGACCCTGCCCGCCGCAGGCATCCTGAACCGGCTCGGCCAGGACGACGTCCTCGGCAAGGACGGCCTCAACTGGGGCAAGGCCGCCGACGTGATCGGCGCGGCGGGCGGTGGCATCTTCGACTGGCTGCCGCTGATCTTCGCGATCGGCATCGCGGTCGGCTTCGCCCGCAAGGGCGACGGGTCGACCGCCGTCGCGGCCGTCATCGGCTGGGTCGTGTTCAACAAGGTGATCCAGGCGATCGCCCCGATCAGCGACCAGCAGGGCTACAAGAAGGGCTGGGACCTCGCGCCGATCCACTGGCCCTACAGCGTGCTCACCGGCATCGTGACCGGCATCGTGGCCGCGCTGCTCTGGCAGCGCTACCACCGGATCAAGCTGCCGTCCTGGCTCGCCTTCTTCGGCGGCCGCCGGTTCGTGCCGATCATCACCTCGCTCGCGATGATCATCCTCGGCGTCATCTTCGGTCTGCTGTTCAAGTACGTCGACCAGGGCATCACCTCGGCGGGCCAGGCGGTCATGGGCTCGCCGGTGGTCGGCAGCGGCGTCTACGGCCTGCTGAACCGCCTGCTCATCCCGGTCGGCCTGCACCAGCTGCTGAACGTCCCGGTGTGGTTCATCTTCGGCGGCGGCGACCTGAACAACTTCTTCCACCACGTGGACGGCTCGGGCGCGTTCATGACCGGCTTCTTCCCGATCATGATGTTCGCGCTGCCCGCCGCGGCGTTCGCCATCGTGCACACCGCGCGTCCCGCGCAGCGCAAGCTGGTCGCCTCCATCATGATCTCGGCCGCGCTGACCGCGTTCATCACCGGTGTCACCGAGCCGATCGAGTTCGCGTTCATGTTCGTCGCGTGGCCGCTGTACATCTTCCACGCGGTGATGACCGGCATCTCGCTGGCCGTCTGCAGCGCGCTGGGCATTCGCCTCGGCTTCTCGTTCTCCGGCGGCGCGATCGACTTCGCGCTGAACTCGTCGCTGGACACCGCGCACAAGGCGTGGCTGCTGATCCCGATCGGGCTCGTGTTCGCCGTGATCTACTACTTCGTGTTCCGCGTCGTGATCACCAAGTTCAACCTGCGCACGCCGGGCCGCGAGGACGACTCGATCGAGGGAGACCTCGAGCGCACGGCCGCGAAGTAACACCCGAGAAAAGCAAGAGAGGTACACCATGCCGGAGAAACGCGTCACCGTGGCCAGCAAGGTGGGGCTGCACGCCCGCCCGGCCGCACTGGTCGCCAAGGCGGCCGCTGCCCAGCCGGTGGCGGTGCAGATCGCCAAGAACGGCGGCGAACCGGTGGCCGCCGGCAGCGTCCTCAACCTGATGACCCTCGCCGCCGCG
This sequence comes from Amycolatopsis sp. NPDC004079, assembly GCF_040610415.1. Lineage (NCBI taxonomy): Bacteria > Bacillati > Actinomycetota > Actinomycetes > Pseudonocardiales > Pseudonocardiaceae > Amycolatopsis > Amycolatopsis sp. NPDC004079. Next base: position 79,204 of record NZ_JBEXMH010000035.1, read on the forward strand.
TACGGCGACGAGGTCGTCATCAGCGCCGAGGGCGACGGTGCCGAGGCGGCGGTCGAGGCCGTCGCCGAGCTGGTCGCCACCGACCTCGACGCTCAGTAGCGATACCGCTCCACGGGGAAAACACGAACCGTGCGGGGCTCCGGAACTTCCGGGGCCCCGCACGGTTCGTTGCGTCAGGGCACTCCGAAACAGCGGCTCAGCGCGCCCTATTACGCTGGCGGGCATGGAGAGTCTGCGCCTGATCGACGAATGGCCCGTGGACAACGCCGCGGCCGGGGTGGTCTCCGCTTCCGGCGAGGTGCGCGGACGCCACGGCGACCCCACCCGGCCGTTCCGGCTCGCGTCGGTCACGAAGCTGCTCACCGCCTACACCGCGCACATCGCGATCGAAGAGGGCGTCGTCGAGCTGGACACGCCTGCCGGGCCGGAGGGCTCGACCGTCGCGCATCTGCTCGCGCACACCTCCGGGCTCGCCTTCGACGCGCACAAGGCGATGGCCGAACCCGGCACGCGCCGGCTGTACTCCAACGCCGGGTTCGAGGAGCTCGCCGACGCGCTGGCGGAGCATTCCGGCATCGAGTTCGCCGAGTACCAGCGCGAAGGGCTTTTCGAACCGCTCGGCATGACGTCGACCCGGCTGGACGGCTCCCCCGCCGCCGGTGCGGTATCCACATTGGACGATCTGCTGCGGTTCGCCGCGGAGTTGCAGTCGCCCAAGCTGCTCGCGCCGGAAACCCTCGCCGCGGCCACCGAAATCGCGTTCCCCGGCCTGAACGGCGTCCTGCCCGGCTTCGGGCACCAGAAGCCGAACGACTGGGGTCTCGGCTTCGAGATTCGCGACCACAAGAGTCCGCATTGGACGGGCGCGAACAGCTCGCCGCGCACGTTCGGCCACTTCGGGCAGTCCGGGACTTTCCTGTGGGTGGACCCGGAGGCGGGCCACGCCTGCGTCGGGCTCGCCGACCGGTCGTTCGGGCCGTGGGCCGCGCAGGTCTGGCCGCCGTTCACCGACGCCGTGCTGGCGGAACTACCCGCGTGAGATTCCGGTCCGCGCTGGCCGCGTCAGCCCTGCTGCTCGTCGCGAGTTGTTCCGCACCGGCCGCGCAAACCCAAGCGCCGCAAGCATTGCCCGCGCCGGACGCGCCGCTTCCGTTGGGCACCAACGGTGCTGCCACGCCCAAGCTCGACTGGACACCGTGCCACGGCGGTTTCCAGTGTGCGACCGCGCCGGTTCCGTTGAGCTACCGCGAGCCTGGCGGCGCCAAGCTGAATCTCTCGGTGATTCGCATGCCCGCCACCGATCCCGCGCACCGCGTCGGGTCGCTGGTGATCAACTTCGGCGGCCCGGGCACCGACGGGGTCGGCGAGCTGATGCGGTTCGGTCCGCGGTACCCGGACGAGCTGCGAGCCAAGTTCGACCTGGTGAGCTTCGACCCGCGCGGAATCGGCGGCAGCGCCCCGGTGCAGTGCCCGGGAACGCCGCCGACGGCCGGTTCTCCGTTACGGGACAGCGAGGCGTTCTGGACTGCGAGCGCGGCCGTCGGCAAGGCTTGTGCGGCGGGCACTGGTGCCGAGCTGTCGCATCTGTCGACCGCGAATGTCGCACGGGACATGGACTTGCTCCGGCAGTCGCTCGGCGAGCAGCAACTGAACTTCTACGGCTATTCGTACGGCACGTATCTCGGCGGCACCTACGCGAACCTGTTCCCCGGCAAACTGCGCGCGATGGTCCTCGACGGGACGCTCGACCTCGTCGCGAACGCCACCGGACAACCGGGTCAGCAGCACAAGCCGGTCGACGTGCGCGCCGACGTCGCAACGGCTCAACAGCAGGAACTCGAAGCGTTCTTCGCCGCCTGCGACGCTGCCGGACCGGGCAAATGCGCGTTCGCGGGCGGCGACCTGAAACAGAAATTCGCCTCGGTCTTCGCTCGGCTGACGCACGGTCCGGTCGGCGGCATGACGGTCTCGTCGTTGATGGAGACCATTGACCGAGCGCTGTATCAATCGTCCCGGTGGCCGCGGCTGGCGAAGACGCTCGCCGGGCTCGTGCCGTCGACAGCGGTCTCCCCCGCGCCGGTGCTCGACCCCCGCGTGCCCACGCATTCGCCCGGCTTCCTCGCCGTGCAGTGCCTGGACAGCGAACTCCCGCAAGACGCCGCCAGCTACACCGAACTCGCTGCCGCTGAAGCGAAACGCCAGCCGTACTTCGGAGTCGCGCCGGTGTTTTCGATGGCGCAGTGCGTCGGCTGGCCCGCGCGGGACGAGGACCGGTACCTCGGTCCGTGGAACCGGTCGCGGCAGCATCCGATCCTGATCCTGGCCAACCGGAACGACCCGGTCACGCCGCTCGCCAACGCTCAGGCCACCGCGAGGGAACTCGGCGACGGCCATGTGGCAGTGGTGGACGGTGCCGGGCACACGACGCTCGATGTGCCCAGCACGGCCGCTTCCACCGCAATGGCACGGTATTTCGTGGATCTGACCGTGCCTCCGGACGGGACGGTCTACCCGCCGACAGTGCGGGCATTCCCCTGAGCTTGTTGTTTAACCGGTGTGGTTGCGGTGTTGTTCGAGGGTGAGGATCAGCCAGGAGCAGGGCCAGCCGGGGATCATCTGGCTTGGCCCTTGCCGCGAGCGTAGGTGTGGCAGAACCGCCGCTCGGGGCTGCACGCGGCGTCCGGACGCAGCCAGTGCGACACGTCCACGGCCAGCACGATCCGCCCGTTCGCGGCATGAGGCACGGGCAGGCGTGCCAGGGCGGTGCGCAACCGGTCGGTCTCGATGCGGTCGTGGTTAATCGCGTCGTAGCCGGCACCGTGCCCGCGTCGGGCAGCTCGAACAACGCGTCCGCCCGCCCGGTGTCGTGCACACTGATCAACTGAAGCCCTCAGTTGTGATCTTCTTTCTGCCGCAAGAAAGAGACGATCAACCAAGAGGCTTCACCCATGATCAACCGGGCCCACGCACCCTCGCCACCTGGTTAAGCAACAAGCCCAGAGCAGGCGAGCCTGCCCTCGAACCCAGTGTGGTCCGGTCATCGCAAGGCCGCTCCCGTCATGCCGGACTCCGCCGTCGAGCCGGGTGCCTGAGCAACTTCCGGCGGCGCCGGAGGCGAAGCCGCGACCGGCACCGGCACCGAACCGGTTGCGGGCGGTCGGTAATGGGCGGTATTGCGGAGAGGTTTCTGGTCCGGGTCGAGGAGAGCTGGCGGGATCCAGCAGACGACGCTATCCCGGATGGCGATGCGCCAACCGCTGTGGTGCAGCAGACGGTGGTGGCGTTCGCAGCACAAGGCCTGGTTTTCCAGATCAGTCGGTCCGCCGTCGGCCCAGTGCACGACGTGGTGCGGGTTCGTCCATTTCGGACCTCGGTCGCAGCCGGGGAACGTGCAGCCCAGGTCCCGGACCGCCAGCGCACGACGCTGGGCCGCAGTGGCGGTGCGAGCGGACCGCCCGAGGTCGAGGAGCTGGCCCTCGCCGCCCAGAACCGCCGGATACACCTTCGCGTCGCACAGCATCCGTCGCAACCGCGACACCGGCAGCACCGTCCCGTCCTCCAGGAACGCCGCGCGGGCAGCGCCTTGCAGCTGCTCCAGGCTGACAGTGACGGTCGCGACGGCGCGTTCGCCGGCTTTGGTCGGCAGGTCGGGGGCACTGGCCGCGAGGTCGGCGATCGCGGCGAACGCGTCGCCGTCGCGCTCCGCAGGTGTGCGGGGATCCGGAACGCCGGTCGCGTCGGCGGGATCCGGTGCCGCCAAGGGCACGAGGAGCTGTTCGACCAAAGCTCCAGTTTCGCCGTCAACCTCGCCGGTGAAGCGGAAGCGGCCGGTGCGGGTCCAGTGACAACGGAATTCCCGCCACGGCCGGGCCGCCTCGCCGGAGCCTTGGCCGGAGCCAGAGCCGGTGTCGTCGCCAGACGGTGCGGTGCCGTCACTGTCCCAATAGCCGCGCAGCCGTGCTGCGGCACGCCGCAACACAGCTGGATCGGCCTGCACCGCCAACGTCACCAGGGTTTCCTCCGCCACGGCACAGTCTTCAGACGTCAGCCAGTCCGGGGCGTCGGCAAGGCACTCCGCGATCACAGCGACATGCTGCGCGGTAATCTCGCCTACAGCGAGGGCCTTCCCGGTCAGCGGCAGAGCTGCGGTGGCCTGCGCGACGCGGGTGCGCGCGTCTCGGCGGGTCAAATGCAAGACCGCGCACAGGAAGGCGGCGGTCGAAGAATAGCCCTCGATGATCTCGCCGGTCGCCTCGAATTCCCGGATGCCCGCCAGCTGCCTGGCATAGACGGTGTTCAGTTGTCGCTGCGTGTCTCGGAGCAGTTCCGCCAGCTTCAACGCTGCCGGGCTCTCGATCGGTCTGGGCATACAGCCAGGATATAGAACGTATGTTCGATTCTGCCGTCGCTCAGATCGGTGAATCCGCACCACCCTTGCGAAAGCCCGAACTCACCCTCCGGAACCAAAAATCCGCCGCCACACCACAAAACCGCCACTCGCGACGCCGCACGGCAGGCCCTACTCGGTCAGGTCAGCACGTTGATCGGCTCGCCCGACTGGAACGCGGCGATGTCCTCCACCGCGCCGCCGTAGAAGATCTCGTACGTTTCCCGACTCACGTAGCCGATGTGCGGGGTCAGGATCGCGTTGTCCAGCGTCCGCAGCGGATGGTCCGAGGGCAGCGGTTCGACGTCGTAGACATCCAGCGCGGCCGCGGCGATCTTCTTGCCGCGCAACGCGTCCAGCAGCGCCGTCTCGTCCACGATCGGCCCGCGCGAGGTGTTCACCAACAGTGCGGACGGCTTCATCGCGGCGAATTCGGCCGCACCGACCAGACCCCGGGTGCGCTCGGACAGAACCAAGTGGACCGACAACACATCCGCCCGCGCGAACAAGTCCTCTTTGGACACCGCCGTCACGCCGTGCTCCGCCGCCCGCTCCGGGGTGAGATTCTGGCTCCACGCAATCGGTTTCATCCCGAACGCCTGGCCGATCCGCGCGACCTCGGCGCCCAGCCTGCCGAGCCCGAGCAGGCCGAGCGTCTTGTCCCGCAGCGCCATCCCGAGCCCGACCTGCCAGCCGCCCTCGCGCATCGAACGGAACTCGAGGGGCAGATTGCGCGCACCGGCCAGGATGAGCGCCCACGTGTGTTCCACCGTCGGCGCGGCCAGCGCCCCGGTCGCGGAAACGACGACGCCGCACCGCTTAGCCGCGTCCAGATCGATCGCCGCGTTCCGCCGTCCGGTGCTGACCAGCAGTTTCAGCCCGGGCAGCCGGTCGAACACCGCGGCCGGGAACGGCGTGCGCTCGCGCATCGCGACCACGACGTCGAACCCGGCCAGCCGCGCGACGGTCTCGTCCGGCCCGGCGAACGGCTCGCTGAACACCTCGATCTCCGCCCCGAGCGACCCCCAGTCGGCGCACTGGAGAGCCACGTTCTGATAGTCGTCGAGGATCGCGATCTTCATGCCGCCCACCGTAACCCGAGGGTCAGGCGTTGCGCGCCCGCTCGATGATCTCGTCGATCACGTCGTTCTTCGCGTCGGCGTAGTTCTGCACGTACTCCCAGACCCGCGCGGCGAGTTCACGCTTCTTCTCCAGGTACAGCGCCAGCTCTTCCGGGTGGCTGCGCAGCCGGTCGCGGAAAAGCAGGTAGCGCTCGGTCTGGCCGTTGCCCGGCGAATGGACGTGCAGGTTGACGTTCGTGTCCGGGCCTTTGAAGCAACGGTGCTTCTCCCAGTCCGGTTCGCGGATCACCAGCCGGTAGCCCGCCGCTTCGAGGTCGGACACATACGCCGCCTCGTCGTCCGAATCAGGCACTTCGAGCAGAATGTCGACGATCGGCTTCGCGGCGAGGCCCGGCACCGAGGTGGAGCCGACGTGTTCGAGCAGCAGCACGCGTTCCCCGAGCGCCGCGCGGATCCGCGACGCCTCGATGTCGTAGAGCCGCGGCCATTCCGGGTCGTACTCGGCGAGCGTGACGGTGGTGCCGAGTTTCGGCGCCTCGCCCACCCATGCCGCCTGGATTTCTTCCTCGCCGAACTGTTGCCTGGTCACAGCGGATCCCCCTGATGCTGATGGAAAACAGCCCGTCAGGATATCAGGAAATCGGCAGCGGCAGAATGTTTCCGCTCGCCTCGCGCAGCGCCGCCTGCATTTCCTCGCACGGCGCCGGCCGCCCGGTGAACTGCTCCGCTTGCCCGAATGCCTGGTGCAGCAACATGTCCAGCCCGGTCGCGAGCCGTCCCCCGCGCCGCTCGACCGCTTCGGCCAGCGGAGTCGGCCACGGGTGGTAGATCACGTCGAGCACGCTGCCGACCCGGGACAGCTCCGCGACGTGCGGCACGACCGCGTCCGGCGGCACCGTGTTGACCAGCACCGCCGTGCTGTCCGCCAGCTCCGCGAAGTCCACTTCGGACCATCGCAGCACGTCCACGTCCAGACCCGCGCGCTTGGCCGCGTCCACGGTTTCCGAAGCTCGCGCCGGTTCCCGCACCACCAGACGCACCGTCGTGACGCCCAGCGCGGCCAACCCGACCACGGCAGCCGCGGCCGTCCCGCCCGCGCCGAGCACTACGGCCTGGTCGCTCGCGGAAGGCGAGTAACCACCGGCGTACCGCAGGGCTCCGGTCACGCCGTCGACGTCCGTGCAGTCGGCGAACCAACCGTCCGGACGGCGCACGAGCGTGTTCGCCGCACCGACCGCCGCCGCGCGCGGGGTGACTTCGGCGGCGTGGTCGAGCGCGGCTCGTTTGCCGGGCATGGTGACCGAAAGGCCGACCCACTCCGGGCCGAGACCGTCGACGAACCCGGGCAACTCGGCCGCGTCCGTTTCGACGCGGTCGTAGGTCCAGCCGTCCAGGCCCAGCGCCGCGAACGCCGCGCGGTGCAGCACCGGCGACAGCGAATGCGCCACCGGCTTGCCCAGCACCGCCGCGCGGCGCGGCCGGTCATTTGAGGACGCCACGCTGCTCCGCCAGGGCCCGGTTCGCGTTGTGCTGGTCGTTCGTGACCGCGAAGCAGGAATGCCCGTCCTTCTCGCATTTCACGAAGTACGCCCAGTCGCCGGGGGTCGGGCTGACCGCGGCCTTGATCGCGTCCATGCTGGGCACCGCGATCGGCGTCGGCGGGAGACCGTAGTTGGCGTAGGTGTTGTACGGTCCCGCTTTCGCCCGGTCCTCGGGTTTCGTGAGCAGCGTCGGGCGGTCCAGCACGTAGTTGACAGTGGAGTCCAGCTGCAGCCTGATTCTCTGCGAGAGCCGGTTGTAGATCACTCGCGAAATCTTGCCGAAGTCCGGCTTGATCGCCTCGCGTTCGATGAGCGACGCGATGATCAGCGTCTCGTACGGCGATTTCCCCGGCCCGGTGTTCTGCGCGGTGAGGCCGGACGCCTGAATCGTGTCGGCCGACTGCTTCACCAGGTCGGTGATCAGCTCGGTCGCGCTCCAGCCGGGTTTCACGTCGTAGACGCCGGCCGCGATCAAGCCTTCCAGGCGTTTGTCCTTGCTCAGCGCCTTGCCCGCGTCGGCCACTGCCCACTCGGGCGCGCCGAGCGCCTTGAGGTCGGCGTCGGCGACCGTCTTGCGCAGCTGGTCCACCGGAATGCAGGTGCTCTTGCCGTTCAAGGTCGCGCACGACGCCTTCGACATCAGGCTGAACACGCCCGGCGTCACCTTGCCGTCGGGCTGCGTGATGTCGTCGAACTGCGTGTACGGCCGGATTTCCAGCCGCCCGACGCGCGCGGTCGGCGAGGTGATGAGGTTGACCGCCTCGTCGCCCGACATGTGCTGACGCAGCAGGTAATAGCCCTGCTGGATCTTGCTGAGCGCGGTGTTGTCCGCGCCCGCCTTCACGAACGCCCGGGAACTCGCGACCACGCCCGCGTCGGTGAGCTTCGCGCCGATCGCGGACGTCGTGTCGCCCTGTTCGACCTGCACGAGCGCGTCGCCTTCGCCGGAACCGTCGAAGTCCGCGTAGCCGAAGATCTTCTGATACCCGAAATAGGCGCCGCCGCTGAGCAGGACGAGCACGAGCACCGCGGCGATCCAGCCGATCGCGCGCTTGCGCTTCTTCTTGCGGGGCTTCTTCGCGGGCGGCTCCTCGACCGGCGGCTCGGCCGCGTCTTCCGGGTAGCCGTCCTCGTCGTAGCCGTCGTACTCGTCGTCGTAGTCCTCGTACTCGCCGTATTCGTCGTACTCGTCCTCGAAGAGGCCGTCGATCGGCTGCTGGTCGTCCGGGTGCTCCGGCTCGTGCGCTGCAGCAGGCACGGTGGGGATCACTTCGGTGGGCTGCTCGACCGGCTGCCGGCGCGGCGGCTGGTTGCGCGGGTCGCGCGGCATCGAAGCGTCCGCGAAACGCGGGTCGCGCGGCATGGAGGCCTCGGCGAACCGGGGATCCGGCGGCATCGACGTGTCCGCGAACCTGGGATCGCGCGGCATCGAGGTGTCGGCAAAGCGCGGGTCCGGCGGCATGGAGCCGTCCGGCGGCGGAGCGGGCGCGCGCCGGGCCGGAGGCGGCGGTGGCATGTCCGGCGCCCGGCGACGGCCAGGCGCGACGGCTTCCGCCGGCACGTCGACGTCATCCCGGCGACGGCGACCGGACGGAGGCTCGACGTCGACCGGCGGCGGAACGTCGTCGCGGCGACGGCGACGCCCAGCGGGCGGCTCGGCTGGCGGCGCGTCCTCGAGGCGGCGACGGCCTGCCGGGGGCTCGGCGTCAACCGGCGGAACGTCCTCGCGGCGACGGCGTCGACCGGCTGGCGGCTCGACCTCCGCGGGCGAAACTTCGTTCCCGCTCACCGGTGCGTCACCGGGAGCTATGCGGCGCGGACGGGCGCGCGGAAGGTCGTCGGCCGCGTGCGGCGGCAGATCCCAGTTCTCCGTCGAGCGCTTCGGGCGCTCCGCGGGCGGCGGGGCCGGACGGCGACGCCGGGTCGGCGGCGCATCAGCGGCCGGGCGACGCGGAGGCTCGGCAGGAGGCATCGCGTCCGGTGCGACGCGACGGGTCGCTTCGCCAGCCGGGCGAGGCGCGCCCTCGGGCGCACGACGGCGTCCTTCCGCCGCGGGAGGACGCTGCGGCACATCGCCACGCGGACGTCGTCGCTCTCCAGACGGCGGCATGCCGTCTGGCGCCTCGCCGCGCGCGCGGCGAGGAGGTGGTTCGTCTTCAGGCTCGCGCCGCCTGCGCCGCCCGCCCGGAGCGCCGGAACCCGCTGCGGGGTCCGGGAAATCCGGGGTGTCGGGGTTGCGCAGCCGACGGCGGCCGCCCGGATCGCCGGGGCCGCGGGGGTCGGTCATGAGTCGCCTTTCCGGGCGCGGTGCGCGGCGGCGGCGTCGAGCCAGGCTTGCAGGATCTCGACTGCCGCTGCCTGGTCGACCACGGCGCGCTGCTTGCGTCCCTTGACCCCCCGCTGGGACAGCATTCGCGACGCGGTGACCGTCGTCAACCGCTCGTCTGCCAGCCGCACGGGCACGTCCCCCACGCGCCCGGCGAGCTTCTCCGCATACGCGACCGCGATGTCCGCGGCCGCGCCCTGCCGGTTCGCCAGCGTCCTCGGCAAGCCCACGATCACCTCGACCACCTCGTGTTCGGTGACGAGGTCGGCAAGCCGGTCCAGATCGCTGTCGTCCTTCGCATCACGGGAGAGGGTAACGAGCGGGCTCGCGAGCACGGGGGCGGGATCGCTCAGCGCGACCCCCACCCGGACAGACCCGACATCGACCGCGAGCCGCCTGCCCCGTCCCGGATCGGACTCGCCGGGCCGATCCGGGCCTCTCCTGGAATTAGCGGCCAAGGTTCGCGACCGCCGCGCGCAGGGCCGTCACGGCCTGCTCCGCGCCGGCCGGGTTGCTGCCGCCGCCTTGGGCCATGTCCGGCTTGCCGCCGCCGCGTCCGCCGATCGCCTCGGCGAACGACGGCACGAGCTTGCCCGCCGCGATCCCCTTGTCGCGCGCCGCGGAGGTCGTGGCGACCACGAAGGCCACCTTCTCCCCCGAGGGCGCGAACAGCGCGACCACACCGGCGCGTTCGCCGAGCCGGCCGCGGATGTCCGACGCGAGCGCGCGCAGGCCGTTGCCGTCGACGTCCGGCACGACCTCGGCGACCACCGAGACGCCGGAGACGTCCTGCGCCTTGTCCAGCAGCGCGCCCGCCGAACCGAGCACCTGCTGCGTGCGCAGCTGCTCGATCTCCTTCTCCGCGTTCTTCAGCCGGGTCAGCACGTCCTCGATCCGGCCGGGCAGCTCGTCGGACGGCACCTTGAACGTGTTCGCCAGCTGCGAAACGAGCAGCTGCTCCTTGCGGACGTGCTTGAGCGCGTCCGGGCCGACCAGTGCCTCGACGCGGTGCACGCCGGAGCCGACCGACGCGTCCGACACCAGCTTGACCAGGCCCAGCTGGCCGATCCGGCCGACGTGCGTGCCGCCGCACAGCTCGCGCGAGTACTCGCCCATGTCGACGACGCGGACGTCGTTGCCGTACTTCTCGCCGAACAGCGCGACCGCGCCCAGCTCGAGCGCCTTGTCCTTGGTCGTGGTGTAGCTCCGCACCTCGACGTCGGTCTGCAGGTAGTCGTTCACTTCCTGCTCGACCTCGGTGAGGATGTCCGCCGACACCGCACCCGGGGTGGTGAAGTCGAACCGCATCCGGCCCGGCGCGTTGAGCGAACCGGCCTGCGCCGCACGCTTGCCGTACGCGCCGCGGACCGCCGCGTGCACGAGGTGCGTCGCCGAGTGCGAGCGCTCGATCGAGAGCCGCCGGTTCGCGTCCACTGATCCGGTGAGCCGGGTGTCGATGCCGACCTCGCCCTCGGTGACCTCGACGCGGTGCACGAACAGGCCCGGCACGATCTTCTGCACGTCGAGCACCTTCAGCTCGACGCCGTCGCCGACCAGCACGCCGGTGTCGGCGATCTGCCCGCCGCTCTCGGCGTAGAACGGGGTGCGGTCGAGCACCAGCTCGGCCTTGCGGCCCGCGGCGACGCTGCGCACCGGCAGGCCGTCCTCGAGCAGGCCGACGACCTTCGCGTCCGCCTGCAGCTCGGTGTAGCCGAGGAACTGGGTTTCGCCGTGCTGCTCGAGCACCTTGCGGTACTCGGAGAGGTCGCCGTGGCCGCTCTTGCGCGACGCCGCGTCCGCCTTCGCGCGCTTGCGCTGCTCCTCCATGAGCGTGCGGAAACCGGCCTCGTCCACGCTCAGGCCCTGTTCGGAGGCCATCTCGAGGGTCAGGTCGATCGGGAAGCCGTAGGTGTCGTGCAGCTGGAACGCCTTGTCGCCGGCGAGGACGTCGCCGCCGCCCTTCTTCGTCTCGGCCGCGGCCAGGTCGAAGATGCGCGAACCGCTGGTGAGGGTGGCGAGGAACGCCTCCTCCTCGACGCGCACGACCTCGGAGATCCGGTCGAAGCCGCTGACCAGCTCGGGGTACGTCGGGCCCATGGTCTTGCTGACGACCTTCGCGAACTCCTGCAGCACCGGCTCCTGCACGCCCAGCAGGCGCGTGGAGCGGACGATGCGGCGCAGCAGCCGGCGCAGCACGTAGCCGCGGCCGTCGTTGCCGGGGGTGACGCCGTCGCCGATCAGCAGCACGCCGGTGCGCGCGTGGTCGGCGATGACGCGGAAGCGCACGTCGTCGGCGTGGTTGGCGCCGTAGCGGCGGCCGGAGAACTCCTCGGCGCGACCGATCACCGGGCGCACCAGGTCGGTCTCGTACACGTTCTCGACGCCCTGCAGGATCGTCGCGACGCGCTCGACGCCCATGCCGGTGTCGATGTTCTTCTTGGGCAGCTCGCCGATCGGCGGGTGGCCCAGCTTCGGGCTCTGCTCGCCGCGGACGTCCTGCATGAAGACGAGGTTCCAGATCTCGATGTAGCGGTCCTCGTCGGCGACCGGGCCGCCCTCGCGGCCGTACGCGGGGCCGCGGTCGTAGTAGATTTCCGAGCACGGGCCGCCGGGACCGGGCACGCCCATGTCCCAGTAGTTGTCCTTGCCGTCGCGGACCTGGATGCGCTCGCCGGGCAGGCCGGTGAGCTTGCGCCACAGGCCGGCCGCTTCGCTGTCCTTCTCGTATACGGTCGCCCAGATCCGGTCCGGGTCGAGGCCGAAGCCGCCGTCGTCCTGGGACTTGGTGATCAGCTCCCAGGCGTTCTCGATCGCGCCTTCCTTGAAGTAGTCGCCGAACGAGAAGTTGCCCGCCATCTGGAAGAACGTGTTGTGCCGGGTGGTCTTGCCGACCTCGTCGATGTCCGGCGTGCGCACGCACTTCTGCACCGAGGTCGCGCGCGGGTACGGCGGCGGGGCCTCGCCGAGGAAGTACGGCTTGAACTGGACCATGCCCGCGTTGACGAACAGCAGGTTCGGGTCGTCGAGGATCAGCGGGGCGCTCGGCACGCGCGTGTGGCCCCGGCTTTCGAAGTGGCGCAGGAAACGGTCGGTGATCTCGTGTGTGTCCACGGGTACGTCCTTGTGCTGAAGACCCGGCTTCGGCCGGGGAAGGAAACGGGGGTCGGAAGCGGCGGAAGGCGCGCGGAGATCAGCCCTCCGCCCGGCGAGCTCGCCGGGCGGGGCGACGTGCGGCGTGCCTGCCCGCGCCCGAAGGCGGCGTGACGGCGGCGGTCCGCTCCTCGACCATGTCGTGCAGCTCCTGTTCCCGTTCGTTCATCCCGGCGCGCACCTCGGCGCCGAACGAACCGACGGCACCCGCGAGTTCCCGCACGGCGTCGCCCACGTTCGATGCTAACCCGGCGGGCGTGGCCTGACGAGCGGTTTCGCTCGCCTTGCGGCTCAGCGCGACTCCCGCGACGACCCCGACCCCGAGCCAGAACAGCCGCTTCACTTCTTCCCCCGGCGGGCCGGGCGCTGCGCCTTCGCGTCCTGGCGCTTGCGGCGCGCGCGGATCGCCTTGCTGATCCCGTACGACAGCGCGGCGGTCTTCACCAGCGGGCCGCCGAGCGTCGCGGTGAACACCGAAGACAGCGCGGACACGTTGCCGCTCACCGCCTGCGCGTTCGCGGTGATCCCGTCGACGCGCTCGAGCTGGGTGTTGACGTGCGTGATCGTCTCGTTGGCCCCGATCAGGATCGGGTCGCTGTTCTCGTGCGCCTTGCGGATCGCGATCGTCGCCTCGTCCAGCGTGCGGCCGAGTTTGAGCAGCGGGATCGCCAGCAGCAAGACCAGCAGTACGAAAGCTCCTGCGGCGATCAGCGCGGCGATCTGCCCTGCCGACACGGGCCCTCCTCGGGTGGTGCGGGGTCTTAGGTGGTGTGAGGTTACCGCCTGTGGCTGTGTTTGATTGCGGCGGCTTCGCCGCCGCGGCGAGATCGCCTGGAAGTCGGCGTGTCAGCGAGCGGTGCGCCCGCCTGGGGGCGGTCACACCGCTCGCTGACACGCCGACGCGATCTCGCGGTTGGGCGGCGGGAGAAAAAAGGTCGCGGAGACGGGTCCGGGGCTGGTCTGCTCGGGCGATGGACTCTTCGAACGGCCCGCTCCCCCGCGTGCTCGCCGGACCGGGCGGGCCCGCCGCCGACGTGCTCGCCGAGCTTCCCGGCGCGGACCTGACCACGCTGCAACTGGAAGTAGCCCGTCGCCGCGCCGCGAAACTGCGGGGCCCGGACGTCCTGCGCCGCTATCGCGCGGACCGCTTCACCACGCCAGCGCCGTTGCCGTTCGAGGTCTTGCGGCGAGTCGAAGACGCCCTGCTTTCCGCTGCCCCGCCGGAATTCGACCGAGTCACGCTCTCCCCGGTGACCCCGCTCGGCACTCACTCCACAGTGGCCGGACTGTCCCAGCACCGCGTCGTCCCGACCGGCCGCGGCACAGAAGTCGCCGCAGACCCGACAAACGGCCTCGCGCTGGAAGCCGCAGTCCGCCGCACCGGTTCCTCGCCGGTACGGCTCACCACCGTGCAACGCGTCGTCCGAGCCCAACCTCCAGGCCCCGGACTCTTCGCACACTTCTCCCTGTTCGCCGCCGTCACCGCCGGTCGCGACCGCGGGAGCCTGGCCTTCGAACGCGAACACCTGGTGGAACACGCCCGACTCCTCACCACCGCAGTACGCGCCGCCGGCGCCCGCGCAGCAGGCTTCGAAGTGACCACTTTGGACAGCCGCTTCGCCGATTTCGCCGCTTCAGTGCAAGACGCGTTGCCGGATGTCGAGGTCTCCGACGCCTCAGACCGCGCCGTCGGCCGCGATTACTACTTCGGCCTCTGCTTCACCGTCACCGCAGACTTCGGCACCGGACCAGTCCCAGTAGGCGATGGCGGCTTCACCCCCTGGACCGCGCGCTTGCTGGGAAACGCGAAGGAACGCCTGCTCGTCTCCGGCATCGGCGTGGACCGAGTCGCGTCGCTGCTCAATGCCCCTTCTTGACGATCCCCTCGTACACCGCCGCCATGTCGTCCTCGCCATGCCCCGCTTCGACGGCGCTCTCGAGATGCGCCAACGCAGCCGCCGCCCCGCCGACGTCGATCGCGTGCCCCGCAGCCTCCACGACGAGCCGCGCGTCCTTCGCCGCGAGCGAGGCCGGGAAGCTCGCCGGGTACTCGCCGGACAGCATCATCGGCCCCTTCGCTCGCGCGTAAGGAACGTCGAACCCAGTGCCGCTCATGACGTCGAAGAACAACTGCGGGTCCACCCCCAGCACGCGCGCCAGGGCGAGACTCTCGCCGGTACCGTTGGTGAGCGCGAGAATCCAAGCGTTCATCACCAGCTTGAGCCGCGTCGCGGTGCCAGGTTCGGTGCCGAGCCAGCGAGTCTTCGAGCCAATCGCGTCGAACACCTCCGCGGCCCCGTCGTGCACGTTGTCCGGCCCCGCCGCGAGCACCTGCAGTTGCCCTTGCTCGGCAGGCCCCTTCGTCCCCATCACCGGACAATCCACGAACGGAACCCCAGCCGCGACGGACGCCTCAGCAAGCCGATCAGCCCACTCGACCCCGACGGTGCTGGTCTGCAACCAAATCGTCCCCGGCTCCAGCGACAGCCCCCGAAACACCTCCGCGACCGCAGGCCCGTCCGCGAGCATGGTGACCAGAAAGTCGGCCCCCTTCACCGCTTCGCCGGGAGTCTCGACAACCGTGACGCCCTCCGCAGCAAGCGGCTCAGCCTTCGCGAGCGTGCGGTTCCAAGCCCGCACGCTCAACCCAGCGCGAGCAAGATTGGCGGCCATCGGACGGCCCATGATTCCGGTGCCGAGGAATGCGACTGTGGTCATCCGGCCATCGTGCCGCCAGCCACGCAGATCGGCAGGATCAGCGGCTCCGCGCTGCCCCTCTTTGGCTTGCCACGATCAGTGACCAACACGGCGAACCGGACCAATCCCGCCGCCCGCCCTGCCGCGATCGCGACGCACCCAATGTGGCGTTCGGTGCGTCAGACGCACCCAATGCCGCATTGGGGCGCTAGCCCCAACCCGAAACCGCCGCCGATGCACCCAACGATCGAGGCACCCAGCCCCTCCCCCGCACCCCGATACGAAGCGTCCCTGCGGTCTGGGGTTGCTTGTCAAGGCATCTTTCCCGCCTTGACAAGCAAC
>NZ_JBEXMH010000036.1:0-93295 GCF_040610415.1 Amycolatopsis sp. NPDC004079
TGTGGCATTGGGTGCGTCCCACGCACCGAACGCCACATTGGGTGCATCCCACGCACCCAATGCCACATTGGGGCGCGCCCCACCGCAGGCAGCCAGCGCGAGTGTCCGCTCCAACTGGCGTAGGCAGTCACGAGGGCTTGAGCACCCACCGGATGAGCGTCTCCCCGCTAGGCGAGGGCCGCTCCTCCGGCCCGACCCGGCTGAACCCGGCCCGCCGCGCGACGACCTCGGACGCGGTGTTGCTTTCGTCGTGCCGGTAAGCGATCTCGTGCAACCCCAGCCGCGCGAAGCCGAACTGGATCGCGGCCGAAAGTCCCGCTGCCGCAATGCCTTTGCCCCGTTCGGCCGGATGCGTCCACACCGACGCCTCGGCCGTGCCGAAGTCGAGGTCCAGGTCGCGCAGCCCGACCTCGCCGAGCAGGCGGCCGGTCGCCGGTTCCGCGACCGCCCACGAGCAGCGTTCGTCGCACGCCCACTGCGCGGCGCGCAGGGTCACGTATTCGGTGGCTTCGTCGGGGGTGCGCAGCCGGTAATTCAGCACGTACCGCCGATGCCGCGGGTCCGCGAACGCCTCCATCAGCGCGGGCCGGTCGTCGAGCTTCCGGTCCGCGCGCAGCTGACGCAGGTAGTACGCGCCCGCGTTGATTTCCACGGGTTCCACAACTCGAGCCTAACCGTCCGGAACCGGAAAACGGCTGCGTGCCGCGTCACGACCGGGGCGGGAGCCAGGGTGAAAAATCCTTGCCGTTTCGGGCAGTGCTGGGGGAAAAGCCGTCGCGCGGTGATGATCACACTGGCAGCGTTGCCGGTATGCCGGACAATCTGACCCAGTTTGCCGCCGAACATTCCCGTCTGCACGGATGGGACGACCTTCCCGCTTTCCTCGCCGACGACCGGACCTGGACGTTCGCCGAGGTCTACGCCGGGGCCGCGCGCGTCGCGGGCGGTTACCGAGCCGCCGGGCTGCGCCGCGGCGATCGCGTTCTGCTCGCGCTCCCGGACAGCGTCGAAATGGTCTGGTGCCTGCTCGGCGCGTGGCAGGCCGGAATCGTCGCGATTCCGGTGAATGTCCAGATGAGCCACGACGATCTGACCCGCGACATCCGCACCGCCGAACCCGCGTTGATCGTCGTCGACCCGGAAACCGCGGGCTGGCTCGACGATGCCGGTCTCGCCCCGACGACCGACGCGGATCGGCTGGCGAAGGCGGAACCGGAGACGGAGTTCGCGCCGGGCGGAGATCATCCGTCGCACGCGATGTTCACGTCCGGGACCACCGGCGCGCCCAAGCTGTGCTTCTACCTGCACAGCAATTTCGATCCGTCGATGCTCAGCACGGAGGGGGTCGGCACGGTCGCGCTTTCGGTGTCGCGGATGTACTTCTCCGGCGGCCTGTACTCCTCCGCGATGGCCACGATGTGCACCGGCCAGACGTCGGTGCTCTCACGACCGCGCGCGACCCCGGCCGCCGCGCTGGAGCTGATCCGCCGCCACAACGTAGCGACGCTTTTCGCGCAGCCGAGTTTCTACGCGCGCCTGCTGCAGGAGCCGGGGCACGCCGAGACACTCGGACAGTTGCGCGGCGCGATGTGCGCTGGCGAGGTGCTTTCCGCACGGTTGCGCGAGAAACTGATGCCGGTCTTCGGCGATCGCTTGGTGAATCTCTACGGGGCTACTGAAGCCGGCGGGTACGCCGTCGGCCGACCGGCGGATTACGCCGACCCGTCGGCGGTCGGGCCGGCTTTCGAGGGACGTTCGGCGCGCGTGGTGGTCGGCGGGCAGGAGGTGGCCGCCGGTGTGCAGGGCGAACTGCAGGTTCTGGTCCCGTTCGCCACGCGGGGCGTCGCTCGGGGCAGCCTCGGCCCGGATCAGGTGACCAACGCCTGGTGGTCGACCGGCGATCTCGGGTCGATCGACGCACAGGGCGTCATCCACGTCTACGGACGGCTGGACGACGTCGAGGTGATCGGCGGGCAGAATGTCGTGCCCGGTGAGGTCGAACGGCTCCTCGAAAGTCATCCGAAGGTGCGCGAAGCGGCGGTCAGCGCGGTGCGGCGCGAGGCGGGGGACACGACACTGCGCGCATACGTGGTCGCCACTTCAGGCACCGGCGACGACGATCTGGGCGCGGAGTTGGTCGCGCTGACTCGCGAGCACCTGTCGTGGTACAAGGTGCCGCAAGACGTGACGTGGCTGGAAGCGTTGCCGCGCAACGCAAACGGCAAGGTGTTGCGGCGGCAGTTGCGTACCGCGGGCGGTCAATGACCTAAGCCGGGTGAAGGGATCGCCGGGAACTCGGCGTGCACGGCGGTCCCTTCACCCCGCGCGGACTCGATGGCCAGCGAACCCGCGACCCGCTGCACGCGTTGGCGCATCGCTTCCAGCCCGAAGCCGGTGCCGTCGCCGCGGTCACCGGGGGCGAAACCACGTCCGTCGTCGCGGATATCGAGCATGACCAGGTCGGTGGTGTAGGTCAGCGTGATCCCGATCCGGCTGGCGCGCGCGTGTTTTTCCGCGTTGGCCAAGGCTTCCTGCGCCACCCGGTACATCGCCACTTCCAGTTCCGGCAGCAACGGTCGCGCGTCGCCTTCGACGTCGGTTGTCACCTTGACGCCAGAAGTATCGGACACTCGATTCGCCAAGCCTGCCAACGCTTCCGGCAGGTGCGAGTCGGCCAACGGCTCCGGGCGCAACGCCTGCACCGCTCGGCGCGCCTCGGTGAGGCTGTCCTTCGCCAGCGTGTGCACGTGGTCGAGATGCCGTTGCCGATCCGCGGCTTCGGTGGCCCGGTCGGCAGCCTGCAGTTGCGTGACGATGCCGGTCAATCCCTGGGCGACGGTATCGTGGATTTCGCGAGCCATCCGCTGTCGCTCGTCGAGCACCCCTGCCTCGCGGGCTTGGGTGAGCAGTCGTGCGTGCAGCGCGGCATTTTCCGTCAACGCCGTTTCCAGCTGTGCGTTCGACTGCGCGAGCTTTTCGTTGGTGCGACGGCGTTGCTCGTTCTCCGCGCCCACAAACCATGCCACGTAGAGAATCGGTCCGACGATCGACACCGCGGTGATCCATGGCGGCGACGGTTGCCAAATTCCCTTGGCCAGTAACGGAACCACCGCTGTCGCAGCCGCCGCGAAGATGCTCCAGCGCGTCGGGAACAACACGAATGCGATCGGGTAGCCGATGGAAGCGAAGGCGGTGAACGGGTCCACCCGGGCAGCGAGCAGGGTCGCGCCGGCCAGCAGTACGACGAAGAATCCGATGGCCAGCCACGGGTTTCGCGTGCGGTGCGGGAAGACCGGGATCAGCACCAGCAGCCACAGCCCGGTCGCCGCGGCGAGAAGCAGCGTGGTGCGCCACTGGGCGGGATGGCCGTGCGGCTGACCTGCGGCGATGATGGTGCACACGGCGAGCGCCAGCATCCCGATCCCGGCGAACACCGGGCCCGCCCATCGCTCGGCCCTCGGATCGACTGAGCCCGGCCGCAGCCCCATCATCGGACTGAACCGCGGCGCGCGTTCTGGCGGGCTCAGCGGCGTCGCCATCCGCTGAGCAGGATCAGCAGCAACGGCAGCGCGAACACGATCAGCAGCCGTCCGCGCGTCACGATGAGCACGATGACCGCGAGAGCGATCGAAAGCGGCACCGAATACCGCATCACGAACGAACCGACCTTGCCGTTGCCAGCGGCGGACGGCACGGCCGGTTGCGGCCGGGCCGTGGCCAGCAGCGCGCTCGGGCGCGGCGAGGGCAGGTCGTCGAACAGCGGCACCAGTTCGCTGACCAGCTTGGCCGACGTGACCTTCGCCGAACGGCTGCCGTACTCGTCGATGTCGAGGCGTCCGGTGCGGACGTGCTCGGAGAGGACGTCGAGCGCGTCCTGCCGTTCGTCGTCGCTCAACCGCAGGTCAGGCATGGTCCGCCTCAAGGATCCAGACGGCGCTGCCGCCGGTGTTCGTCGCGCATCGCCCGGAACTCCTCGCGGCGTTCCCGGTGCCGGTCGTGGCGGTGGTGATGGTCATGGTGCTCGAAACCCTTGCCCCAGAGCGCGCGGCCGACCGCGGTGAGCGCGATCGGCGCGAAAATCACCGGCCAGCCCGCGGTGCCGGTGGCGATCAAGGCGATCGCCGCGATCCACACCAGCGGAATCAAAGCCGCGACGGCGCGTTGCCCGCCCGACCACTCCGGCTGCCGCGCGGCCACCTCGCCGGACGCCGCGGGCTGCGGAACGGGCATCGGCGGCGGTGGCGCCGCGGCCGGTTCTGGCGCGGCGGTCGCGCCCGCGCCGAACACCGGATGCGGCACCGGCAGGTCGTTGAACAGTTCGCCCAGTTCGCCGCGGGTCTTGGCCGCGGTGATCCGGGCGGAGCGCTCGCCGAACTCGTCGATGTCGATCCGCCCCGCGCTCATGTGCTCACCGAGCGCATTCAGCGCGGACTCTCGCTCCTGGTCGCTGATCCGCAGCTGCGGAGACGGAACCTCAGTCACGTTGTCGATGGTAGGCCGCGCGAGCGCGCGGCACCCACGACATTCAGCACAACTTCAGTCCTTGAGCTCCAAGAGTTGCGTTCCCTGTGTGACCGCGGAGCCGATCTCGACCGAAAGCCCGGTGACAGTGCCCGCTTTGTGCGCGGTTACCGGGTTCTCCATCTTCATCGCCTCGAGGACCACGATCAGCTCGCCCGCCTCGACGTGCTGGCCTTCCTCGACCGCGATCTTCACGATGGTGCCCTGCATCGGCGCGGTGACCGCGTCGCCGCTCACCGCTGCCTTCGCGCCGCCGGCCCGCTTGCGGGGCTTGGCTTTCGTCGCCGCGGGCGCGCCGCCGCCTTCGAGGGCGAACCCGCCCGGCAGCGACACCTCGAGCCGGCGTCCGCCGACCTCGACCACGACGTTCTGCCGCGGCGCCTCTTCCTCGGCCTCGACGTCCGGCGCGACGAACGGCTCGATCTTGTTGTCGAACTCGGTCTCGATCCAGCGGGTGTGCACGCTGAAGCCGTTGTCGTCGCCGATGAACGCGGGGTCGTCGACGATCACGCGGTCGAACGGCAGCACCGTGGCCATGCCCTCGACCTCGAACTCGGCCAGCGCGCGACGGCTGCGCTCGAGCGCGTTCCGCCGGTCCGAACCGGTGACGATGAGCTTGGCGAGCATCGAGTCGAACTGGCCGCCGATCACGCTGCCGGACTCGACGCCGGAGTCGACGCGCACGCCCGGCCCGGACGGGGCCACGAACTTCGTGACCGTGCCCGGCGCGGGCAGGAAGCCGCGGCCGGCGTCCTCGCCGTTGATGCGGAACTCGATCGAGTGGCCGCGCGGCACCGGGTCCTCGGTGATCCGGAGCTTCTCGCCGCGCGCGATGCGGAACATCTCGCGGACCAGGTCGATGCCGGTGGTCTCCTCCGAGACCGGGTGCTCGACCTGCAGCCGCGTGTTCACTTCGAGGAAGGAGATGGTGCCGTCGACCGCGACGAGGTACTCGACGGTGCCCGCGCCGTAGTAGCCGGCCTCCTTGCAGATGGCCTTGGCGGACTCGTGGATCCGGGCGCGCTGGTCGTCGGACAGGTACGGCGCGGGGGCCTCTTCCACCAGCTTCTGGTGGCGGCGCTGCAGCGAGCAGTCGCGGGTGCCGACAACGATCGCGTTGCCGTGCTGGTCGGCCAGCACCTGCGCCTCGACGTGCCGCGGCTTGTCCAGGTAGCGCTCCACGAAGCACTCGCCGCGGCCGAACGCGGCCACCGCCTCGCGCGTCGCGGACTCGAACAGTTCGGGGATTTCTTCGCGGGTACGGGCGACCTTCAGGCCGCGGCCGCCGCCGCCGAACGCCGCCTTGATCGCGACCGGCAGGCCGTGCTCGTCGGCGAACGCGACGATCTCGCTGGCGTCCTTCACCGGCTCCTTGGTACCGGGCACTAGCGGCGCGCCCGCGCGGGTCGCGATGTGCCGCGCGGTCACCTTGTCGCCGAGGTCGCGGATCGACTGCGGGCTCGGCCCGATCCAGGTCAGGCCCGCGTCGAGGACGGCCTGGGCGAACTCGGCGTTCTCGGAAAGGAAGCCGTAGCCGGGGTGGACCGAGTCGGCGCCGGCCCGCTTGGCGGCGTCGAGGATCTTGTCGATCGCGAGGTAGCTTTCGGCCGCGGTGTTCCCGCCGAGGGCGAACGCCTCGTCGGCGAGGCGCACGTGCGGAGCGTCGCGGTCCGGGTCGGCGTACACGGCCACGCTCTGCAAGCCCGCGTCCTTCGCGGCCCGGATCACGCGAACCGCGATCTCGCCCCGGTTCGCGACCAGGATCTTGGTCACCGGACCGCCTGTGCTCGCGGTGTCCTGCTCGCTCACCACATACCTCCCGTGCCCGTCGCCGCGCTGCTGGTCAACCGGGAGTCTACGGATCAGGACAGAGCCTGGATTGAGAGGTGGACCACCCAGTTCGGTCCTGTTTATACCCGTTCGGCCGGGGCCTGATGCCGGAGTTCGGCCGGTAGTTCGGAGTCGAGCACGATCACGTCGTAGGGGTTGACCTGGTGCACCAGGGCCAGATTCTCGGTGTTGACCAGGATCCACGGCTGGTGCTCGCCGCAGCAGTCGACGAGCCGGTCGAGCGCGGTGAACGCGACCAGCGCGGTGCGGCCGTCGGGGGTGCGGCGCAGTTCGACGTTGGCTCCGGTCTGGCCGTCGGTGGTCGGGCCGGTGGGGCCGGTCGGCAGGTAAAGCGCCGGGGGCAGATTGGGGTTCGTCACTCCGACAACATAGACGGACACGGTGCGCAAGGTCGCTTACAGTCTCGGATATGGGGACTTGGCCGAAGCGCATCCCGCGATCCGCGCTGCTCACCGCCGTTCTCGCGGCGGTGGTGACGGCGGCGGCGCTCGTGGTGGTCGTCGTGCTGCGCCCGAAGCCGGACGGCGCGGTGACCATGGCGCCGCGCGAGCCCGCGGCGGCTCCGGTCAACGGATCGTCCGCTACCTGCGGGAACGGCCCCTGCAAGCAGCTGGCGGCGATGAGCGTCGGCGGGACCCCGGTCGTGCTGCTGGCGGACGCCGCGGGCGGATGGGGCCGGGTCCAGGTCGGGCAGCAGCCGGGCACCGAGTTCGAACTGGCGATCACGAACCTGGGCGCGAAGCTGACGGCGAATTCCCTGCGCTGCGTCGACGGGTCGACCGCCGCGTGCCTGATCCGCGGCGACGCGGCGGGCGGTTCGTACGGCGAGTTGCTCACCGCGTCCGGCGGGGTGTGGCGCGACTACGGCAAGCCGTACTTCTCCGACGCGGGTTCGCTGTCGCTCTACGACGTGAGCCAGGACGGCCGTCCGGACGTGATCGTCGTCCGGCACGAATGCCCGCAGGCGGTGTCCGGCTCGCCGCGCTGCCAGGCGGCCCCGGTGGTGGCGGAGGTGTACGAACTCGACGGCGAGGTGATGGGCTGCACGAGCACCGTCACCTCGCCGTCGAACTTCCGCGGCTGGCCGGACGTCGAGCTGAAGAAATCCCAGCTGCGGCGGTGTTCCGGCACCTCGTGAGCGGCGATCGCGGTTCTCGCCGGGATCGCCGCGCACGAAGCGTCAGGCGGTTGCGGGACGGGCGGCGCCGCCCTCGTCGCGGTGGTTCGGGCGAGCGGTCTGGGTGTTGAGGATCTCCTCGTCGAGCAGGCCCTCGCTGCGGGCGACGATGGTCGGGACCACGATCTGGCCCGCGACGTTCGTGGCGGTGCGCATCATGTCCATGATCGGGTTCACCGAGTAGATCAGCGCGATGCCGATCGCGACCTGCTTGGCGTCGAGGCCGATGAACGCGGTGGTCAGGGTGAGTGCGGTCAGCCAGCCGGTGGTGCCCGCGGTGGCCAGCGCGCCGAGCACGGCGACGACCACGATGCCGACGTACTGCCCGAAGCTCAGCGGCACCCCGGAGAGGTTGGCGATGAAGATCGCGCCGATCGCCGGGAACACCGCGGCGCAACCGTCCATTTTGGTCGCGCTGGCGAGCGGGGTGGCGAAGGCGGCGTACCCGGGGTCGACGCCGAGGTTCACCGCGGACTGGCGGGTCAGCGGAAGCGTCGCCGAGCTGGACTGCGAAGCGAACGCGAACTGGATCGCGGTGCCCGCCTTGGCGAAGAACGTCAGCGGGTTCACCTTGGCGACGAACTGCAGCAGGATCGGGTAGACCACGAACAGGATCAGCAGGCAGCCGACGTACACCGCGAGCGTGGTCGACAGCAGTGGGCGGAACAGCGCGTCGCCGTAGTTGGAGACCGCGGCGCCGATCAGGCCGATGATGCCGATGGGCGCGAGCCGCACGATCCAGCCGAGGTAGCGCTGGATGATTTCGAAGACGCTGGTGGTGAAGTCGACGAACGGCTTCGCCTTGTCGCCAAGGCTGTAGGCGGCGGCGCCGATCACGACGGCGAGGAAGAGCACCTGGAGCGTGCTGCCCTCGGCGAAGGCGGAGAAGAAGTTTTCCGGGAGCAGGCCCTTGATGAAGGCGTCCCAGGAACCCCAGTGGCTCATGCTCATCTCGGCTTTGTCGGCGTTCTTCGCAGTGGCCGCGACGCCTTCGCCGAGCCCGCCGGAGCCGGGGTTGAACAGCTTGCCGATCGCGATCCCGACCAGCGAGGCGATCAGCGACGTGATCGCGAACCACAGCACAGTCTTGCCGCCGAGCCGCGCGGCGGTGCGGCCGCCGCCGAGGCCGCGGAGGCTGTTGATGCCGACCACGATCGCGGTGAAGACCAGCGGGATCACCGCGATCTGCAGCAGGGTCGTGAAAATCGTGCCGATCTGGTCGAGGGTGTCGGTCAGCCAGCCGGCTTCGGTCGTCCGCGCGAGCACGCCGAGGCCGGCGCCCACGACAAGCGAACCGAGCACGGCCGCGGCGAACACGCGCGGTTTGGTATACGTCCTGACGAAGGACATGTGCCACCCCAGGGAGGTCGAGAGTTTCCGCTGGCCCGGATGCGGGCCGGGATCGACTTTCCCTGATCACTCGTCCGAGTGACACATCGTCCCAGTATGTGAACTATTTCCACATCTCGGTGACGCCGACGCCCACCTCGGCGAGGAGCTGCCGCAGCAGCGGAAGGCTGATCCCGATCACGCTGGAGGGGTCGCCCTCGACGCCCTCGACGAACCACCCGCCGAGCGCGTCAAGCGTGAACGCCCCCGCGACGTGCAGCGGTTCGCCAGTCGCGACGTAGGCGTCGATCTCGGCCTGGCTGGGGTTGGCGAAGTGCACGGTGGTGGACCGCGTGCCGGAGGCTTCCTTGGTGCGCTGCCCGCCGTCGAGCCGGACCACGGCGTGCCCGGTGAGCAGGACGCCGGAGCTGCCGGCCATCCTCGCCCAGCGCTGCTTCGCGACTTCGGCGTTGGCGGGCTTGCCGACCATCTCGCCGCCGATGGAAAGCATGGAGTCGCAGGCGACGATCACGGCGTCGGGTTCGGAAACCATCTCGACGACCGCGTTGGCCTTGGCTTTGGCGAGCGCCGTGACGAGCTCGGCGGGCGCCGGGTCGGTGAGCGCGGCGGCGACGGCGTCTTCGTCGACGCCGGACACGACGACGGCCGGGTCCAGACCGGCGCTGCGCAGCACGGAGAGGCGGGCGGGGGACTGGGAGGCGAGGACTAGACGCACGGTCGCGAACGCTACCTCGGCTGGGTGGGGTGTGGGGTTGTGACCCGGGCTGGCGGGTTCGCGTGGGGGCCGGGATTCGGAGGCGGGGTTGTGCGCCAGGTTGCCGAGTTGGGTGATTTTGGTGCGTGGTGCGCGGTGCGCGGTGCGTGGTGTGGCGAGCGGCGAGCGAGGTGCGGGGGCGAGGAGCGCGGGCGAGGAGCGGGGACGGGGAGCGCGGGCGAGGAATGGGGATGAGGAGCGCGGGCGAGGAACGGGACGGGGAGCGCGGGCGAGGAGCGGGGACGGGGAGCGCGGGCGAGGAATGGGGATGAGGAGCGCGGGCGAGGAACGGGACGGGGAGCGCGGGCGAGGAACGCGGGCGAGGAACGGGGGCGAGGAGTGCGAGCGAGGTGCGGGGACGAGGAGTGCGGGCGAGGAACGGGCTGCGATGTCGCTGAGGATCGGGAGACGTTGCGGCCGCATTGCGCGGACTGCCCCAGGCGCGGTTTGTGGTGCAACGCAATCGCAACACCGCAACACCGCAACACCGCTGCTGCGCGATGCACGGCGCGCTCGGGCCGCACCGTGCGGTTCGCTCCGGCTTTCTCGCCGAAAGTTCCGGGATGCCCTGCCTCGGCCCGCGGCGGCCTGGCCCCGCCCGGATCCTGTCCGGCTCCGGCGCGGCCCTTCGGCCCAGTACGCGCGCAGCGCCGCCTTGCCGCGGATCACGCCGTCGCCGCCGATACCTGCGGCGGCGCGGCCCTGCCTGAACCTGTCCGGTTCAGGCGCTTCGGCTTGCCCTGCCTTGTCCTTCCTGTTCGCGTTGTCCTTCCCGAAGTCCCTGCCCCGGCTGGGGTTTGCCCAGCCGGGGCGGGTCGGGGTCAGCTGTTCATCGGGCCGGTTCCGGGGTCGGGGCGGTCGGCGCCGGCGTGTGCGACCGGGGAGTCACCCGGCGCAAAGCCGCTGCTGACAGGACTCCCAGTACCAGCACCACGATCGGCAGGATCAGCGTCGCGCGGGCGGCGTCGGTGAGTCCACTGTGGACTACCTCCCCGGCGAGGCGGCCTGCTTGGGCGGCGATGTCCGCCGGGAGGCCGGGGATCGGGGCCGGGCCGCCCGAGGAGCCGAATTCTCCGGTGGAGGCGGCGGCGTGGGCGATGCCTTCGGTGAACGGCGCGCGGTATTGCTCTGGCAGTTGCTGGGCGGCGGTGGCGGCTTCGCTCGTGATGGAAGCGCTGATCCGGGCTTGCAGGAGCACGCCGATCGCGGCGCTGCCCAGGACTCCGCCTACCTGGCGGGCGGTGTTGAAGATGCCCGAGGCAGTGCCGGTGAGCCGTGGTTCTACCGACGCCATCGTCAGGTTGCTCATGGGGGAGAAGATGCAGCCGACGCCTAGGCCGCACACCAGCAGGGCCGGGATCAGCGCCCACGGGCTGGTGTCCGGACGGGCTTGCAGCGCGATGATGCCCACGCCTGCGGCCAGCAGCGCGAGGCCGCCCATCACCAGGTACTTGCCGTTGATCCGGTCTGAGGCGCGGCCGACGAACGGGGCGATCACGCCGGACAGCAGTGACATCGGGGCGGTGAGAAGACCGGCCATGGTGGGGGAGAGGCCGAGCACCGTCTGGATGTAGATGATCAGCGGCAGGAACATGCCGGTCATCGTGAAGCCGACGGTGGTCGCGGTGAGCGTGCCTGCGGAGAAGTTGCGGTTCGCGAACACCGCCAGCGGGACCAGCGGTTCGCGGCGGTTGCGGTGCTGCCACAGCACGAAGGCGACCAGGAGTACTACGCCAGCGCCGATGATTTCGAAGACTGTGATGCCGCCGAAAACGGTGCCCCAGTCGTACTGCTGTCCATTTTGGACGCCGAACACGATGCAGAACAGTCCGGCGGCGGACAGCAGGATGCCGAGCAGATCAAACGAGTGCGAGTGCTTCGGCTGCCAGTCCGGCACCAGCCACAGCGTGAGTGCGATGGCGACGACGCCGATCGGCACGTTCACGTAGAAAATCCACTCCCAGCCGAGGTGCTGCACCAGCACGCCGCCCAGCAGCGGGCCGGTGATCGTGGCCAGGCCGGCCACGCCGCCCCACGCGCCCATCGCCGCGCCGCGCTTCGCGGGCGGGAACAGGTGGCTGATGAACGCCAGCGTCTGCGGCGTCATCAGCGCCGCGCCGAGGCCTTGCACGGCACGGGCGGCGATCAGCATCTCGACGTTGCCGGACAGGCCGCACCACAGGGACGACGCGGTGAACACGACGAGCCCGGCGACGAAGACGCGCTTCGGGCCGAAGCGGTCGCCGAGGCGGCTGGTGAAGAGCATCGGCACGGCGTAGGTGAGCAGGTAGACGCTGATCACCCACACCACCGAGTTCAGCCCGGCTCCGAGGTGCTGCAGCATGGCGGGCACCGCGATGGACACGATCGTGGTGTCCAGCAGGATCATGAAGAACCCGATGCAGAGCGCGCTGAGCGCGGCCCACGGGTTAACCGGTCTTGCGTTCATGGTCTTCCTTGAGCTTGAGTTTCTTGTCCTGGAAAGGGATCCGGCCGCTGTCGAGGTCCGCGAACAGCTGCTCGATCCACGCGAGCTCGAACTTCCGCTGTGCCGCGCTGTAGCGGAAGTCGAGCCAATAGACGTCGGGGGTGCCGTCGGATTCCAGCCGGTCGATGAGCACCTCGTCGGAGGCCACGGCCGCGCGCAGCGCGGTCATCCGGTGCTCCAGTTCGAGCAGCGCCACGTCGCGCCCCAGATCGTCGATCACGGCGAGCCCGCTGAGTACGTCGCTGTAGTCCGGCACCACGTCGCCCAGCATTTGCCGGGCTCGTTCCTGGAAGGCGTCCTTGCCCGCGGCCGTCATCGCGTACACCGTGCGCTCCGGCCGCCTGCCGTCTCGCTGGGTTTCGACGACGTCAACGAAACCGTTGCGCTGCAGCCGATCCACCGTGTGGTAGAGCGAGCCGGCCTTGAGCTTCACGCGGGCCTCGACGTGCCGTTCCCGCATCAGCTGGGCCATTTCGTACGGGTGCATCGGCCGCTCGTGCAGCAGCTCGAGCACGGCGACGCCCAGCGCCGTGAGCTTGGCCGCGACCATGACGGTGTTCCTCCAGGAATCCAATCGAGTGATACCAAGTGGGTTATTCCACGTGGACTATACGGTGTGGAGCAAGCTGCGGTCCAGTGTGATCTGAGCTGGTGAGCAGCTTGTGGCTGACGGTGATGGGTGCTGCGAGATGGGGAGAGCGTAACCAGGACCACCGACAAAAACCGGCGATCGCCTGTTCGACGGCCCTTCCGCGGCCCCGAAAGGCTGTCCGCGACCGACAACCCGGGCCAAGATCGGCTCATGGGCGAGAACCGGGCAGTCGACTGGGAAGGCTTCTTCAACACTCGAGACCTCGGCGGTCTCCCGACCCGATCCGGCGGCAGTACCGAACTCGCGCGCTTCTACCGGTCCGCCAGTCTCCGGTTCGTCACCGGCGAGGGCTGGGCCAGCGCGCGAGAATCCGGCCTGCGCACCGTCCTCGACCTGCGCAACCCCGCCGAGATCAGCACCTATGCCGCCACCGTGCCGTCCGGGATGACGCGTCGCGAAGTCCCGCTGGACGACATCGAAGACACCGAGTTCTGGCAGTACATCGCCGACGAACAGCTAGACGGAACCCCGCTGTACTACCGCGTTTTCCTTGACCGCAAAGCAGAACGCTGCGCAACCGTCCTGCGAGCACTGGCCCAAGCAGAAGGCGGAGTGCTCTTCCGCTGCACTTCCGGACGGGACCGCATCGGCCTCGTCTCGCTCCTCCTGCTGGCCCTGGCCGACGTCGACCCGGAAACCATCGCCGCTGACTACGCGCTCTCGACCGAAGCCGTCCTCCCGCTGTACCGGGCGCTAGGCGTCGAAGACCAAACGGAGCTGCTCGAAGCAGCCTTGGCCCGCCGCCGAACGACCATCCGCGAAGCCGTCATAAAGACCCTCGAAGGATTCGACGTCCGCGAATACCTCGTCCGCGCCGGAATGGCCGCGGACGAGGTAGACCGGCTTCGGGACCGGCTCAGTCGGTGACTTGATGCAGCTGCCGTGCCCGGCGACTGCCCAGTGAATACCAGCCCGCGATCCCAGTGCCGACGGTCAGCGCGGCCGCGCTGAGGCCCAGCGACCAGTGCACCCCGACGGCAGAACCGAGCAGCCCCACGGTGAATCCGCTGCCCGCGCGAAGACCGCTCGCGGACACGCTGTACACGCCGATCACCCGGCCGCGTTCCTCCGGTTTCGCCAGCAGCTGCACGACGGTCTGGCCGATCGACATCGACGCCAGGTTCGCCACTCCGCCGATCACCAGCAGCACCACCGCGATCGGATAGCTGGCGGTCATCGCGAAGAACAGGCTCGAGATCCCGTAGACCGCCGTGCTGATCACCGCCGCGGGCACGTTCGGTTTGATCTTTCCGGTCGCCTCCAGCAGGATCCCGCCGATCACGCCGCCCGCGCCGTTGGCGAACAGCAGCACGCCGTACGCGGTTCCGGCGCTGCCCGCGCCCAGGTCCTGCGCGAAAATCGGCATCGAACTCTGCATCGAAGCGCCGACGAAGAACGCGCCGAGCCCGGCGAGGATGATCATCCCGACCATCGTCGGATTCCCGCTGATGTCCTTCAGGATCCGCACCGAATCCATCAGCCCGACCCGTGGCCGGCGGATGATTCCGCCGTCTCGGGTGTGGCCGGTGAACTTGGTGCGGAACAGGAACACCGTCAGCGGCAGGTAGAACGCGACGTTCACGAAGATGCCCGCCACCGGCCCGAGGCCGAGGAGCAGGGCCGAGCCGACAACCGGGCCGAAGAGAATGCCCAGGCTGCGGAAGGTGGCGTTGAGCCGGACCGCGCTCGGCAATTCGGCGGGCCCGACGAAATCGTGCAGCATCAACTGCTCGCCCGGGCCCCAGATCGCGCCCGCGCAGCCGTGCAGAATCAGCAGTACGCAGGCACTCCACACCTCGAGGGTGTCGGTGAGGATCAGCACGCCCCACGCCGCGGACACCGCCATGAACAGCACCTGCGCGGCCTGGATGATCCGGCGGCAGTCGTGCCGGTCGGCCAGCCCGCCGAAATACACCGAGAACAGCAGGAACGGCACCCAGTGGCTGATCACCTCGAACCCGGTCAGCGCGGGCGACTGGAACTTCTCCCACAGCACCCAGTAGGTGATGACGTGCTCGACGTTGTCGGCCATCATCGCCAGCCCGGTGCCGATCAGATACGGACGGCAATCCTTGTTGTAGAGCGCGGCGAATTTGCGCGGGGCCGCGGGGGCAGCCTCGGCTTCGGGTTGGTGCGTCGGCACCCCGCACGCGGAACACATGACTGAGAACCCCCTAGTGAGCTGGTGCGCTCTACGCTAGACGAGACGTTGCGTCTTGGCTAGACTCCGGCACGTGGGCGACGTCACTGAGCCCGGCGAGCGCCGGCATCACGGGAACCGTTACGGCCGCAGCGAGAACGCGCGCCGCGCGGTCTTGCACGCGGTCGACGATCTGCTGGTGGAGGTCGGTTTCGCCCGGCTCACCATGGAGGGCATCGCGGCCAGAGCGGGCGTCGGCAAACAGACCGTCTACCGCTGGTGGCCGTCCAAAGTGGACATTCTGCTCGAAGCCCTCGGCGACGACCTCGTCGAGGAACTCACCCCGCCCGATACCGGCGACCTCCGCAAGGACCTCTGCGCGCACCTCGCCGCGATCGCGTCCTTCCTGACCACCGCCGACGCCGGTGCGGTGTTCCGCACGCTGCTCGGCCAGGCCCAGCACGACTCGGACCTGGCCCGATTGCTGCGTGAGGACCACATCCGCGGCCAGCATGCGCGCGACCGGCTGCCGCTCGAACGCGCCGTTGCTCGCGGCGAACTGCCGTCGGACACTGACCTGGACAGCGCGGTCGAACAGCTCGTCGGGCCGATCCACTACCGCGTGCTGGTCACCGGCGCTCCGGTGCCGCCGGAATTCACAGATGGCCTGGTTGAGCGATACCTCCGGGAGCATCAGCCCGAGTAGGCTCCTGGAGACATGGGAACGGTCTGGTGGCTGGTCGGGCTGGCTGTGGCCGCCGCGGTCATGGCCGGGATTGTCTGGATTTTCCGGGACCGCGCGGGCGGGCTGGATCAGCGGTTGCGGGCGGCCGAACAGGCCTCGCGCTGGCGATTCCTGCAGCAGCGATGGGAATCGGAACCGATGGCGCGGCTCGCGACCGTCCAGCAGGTGCACGCGCTCACCCAGAACGGCGGCTGCCAGGTCCGGATCGTCTGGACCGACAGCTATCACGCCGAGGACGTCGAGATCGAGCACGACCAGGCCGACGCGGGCGATTACCTGTTGCTGCGCGGAGTCGGCCCGCTCGGTTCGATCACCCGGGAGGAGCTGTTGGCGCACGCGGGCGCTGACGCTCCGGATTGGGCTCAGCGCGGACGTTGATTCACCAGCCGCTCATTCGCTGCCAGGTGCCGGTGAGGCGGCCGTTCTCCGCGATCCGGTAGCTGCCGTGTTGTGCGGCGGTGGCGCAGGCGTGGTTGGGCAGGACGCGCAGGCGGGTGCCGATCGGCAGGTCGGGCAGCGGATGCCCGTCGCGCGCGGTGAGGATTCCGTGTTCCTGGCTCGCGCCGGTCACTACGAGACCGGGCATCAGGGTGCCGTCGAGGTCGGCGACCAGGCCGTATCCCTGGTCGACGGCTTGATTCGCGGTGCCTCGGTCTCGCGACAACGCCATCCAGCCGCCATCGGTGAGGATCCAGCCGTGCTCGGGGCGGTGTCCGATCACGGTGACGACCACGGACAGCGCAAGGTCTTCGACGCGGCAGACGCCGAGCCCGGCCATCACCAGGTCGAAGAAGATGTAGTTGCCAGCGCGGACTTCGGTGACGCCAGTGAGGTCGTCGGCTGCGTGTGCGGTGGGGGTGGAGCCGACGCTGACTGTGCCTGCGTACAGGCCTTCGTCGCGAAGGCGTTGTGCTGCAGCGACAGCGACGTCACGCTCGTGCGCGGCGGCTTCGCGCTGCGCTGCAGGGGTTGTCGCGAAGTAGGACTCACCGGCGTGTACGAGGACACCGTCGAGACAGTCGTGCAGCTGTCGTCCGATGGTGAGTAGCGCGGGGTCTTCGGGCAGTACGCCACCACGGTGACCGTCGCAGTCGACCTCGATCAGTGACGGAATGCGTAACTCGGCTTCGCGTGCTGCAGCGGTTACCGCAGAGGCTTGCGCGATGCTGTCCAGCAGCACCCGCACGGTGATTCCGCGTCGCAGCAGCGAAATCACGCGCGGGAGCTTGTGCGGATCGATGCCGACTGCGTAGGTGATGTCGGTGTAGCCGCCGTCGGCGAAGGCTTCTGCTTCGGCCAGCGTCGACACCGTGATCGGGCCTGGCTTGCCGCCGTGCATCAACGTGGTCGCGGGCAACGCCTTCGCCGTTTTGGTGTGTGGGCGCAGGGAAACGCCGAGTTCGCGCATCCGCTGCGCTAAGAATTCAGCGTTGCGCTGGGCGCGAGACAGCTCGACGACGGCGAACGGCGTGTCCGGATCAGCCAGAGTTTCCTCAGCCGGCGGCAATTGCCTGCACCTCGACCTTCGCCCCAAAGTGGAGGGTGCTCGACCCGGCGACCGCGCGCGCCGGGCGATGATCGCCAAGCCAGGAACGGTAAATCCGGTCGAACTCCGGCCAGTCGCCCATGTCGGTCACGTACACGGTGACCGACAGCAGCCGATCCCGGCTCGTGCCAGCAGCGGCGAGACACGCGTCGACGTTGGCCAGAACTTGCTTGGCCTGCACGGAAAACGGCTCATCCACCAGCCGGGTCCCGTCGCTGGTGATGGGCAGTTGCCCGGAGACGAACGCCATCCCGCCGTACTGCGCGGTGTGCGAGTAATGCCCTCCGGGCGCGGAAAGTTCAGGACTGTCGCGCAGAACGATTTCGGTCATCGACGGGCTCATTTCGCGTAGTTGTAGACAGTCGCCCGGGATACTCCGAGCAGGTCGGCGATGATCTGGGCGGCGTCGCGGGATTCGAAGTACCCCTCGTCGCGCAACCGGCGGACCAGGTCGCGTTTGGCGTCGCGGGAAAGAGAACGTGGGCTGCCGCCGGCCGCACGCTCGATCCGTTCCCGCAGTTCACGCGAAGTACGGGAACGCAGGTCTTCGACGACATCGGGTTGCGCGGCGTCAGTGGCGACCAGGTTGGTCAGCGTGTGCGTGAGCGGCGACAACACCGAGACGTCGAGGTTCAGGCACAGCGCGGCGATGTGCTCGCCCTCGGCGTTCTTGATGCCGATCGACGTGCTTTTGACCGGCCGCCCGTCCGGGAACTGGTTCGCGTAGTTCTGCAGGACGCTCGGGTAGTCCGGGTCGCTGATCCGCTGCAGCCCCAGTTCGGTGGCCGGGTCGCCGACCTGGCGGCCGGACAGGTTGTTCTCGATCGCGCGGATCGCGTGGTCCGGATCCCGCAGGTCGTGCAGTACGACCTCGCACAGGCCGGGGAACATCCGGCCGACCGCGACCGCGATCTTCTCGGTTTCCCGGATGAGGTGCTCGTCCACGCTGCCGCCTTTGACTCAATATCCAACTTTAGAAAATGAGTCTAGCAGGTGGGCACAAAGTTGATCCCGGCTCGGAAACCGGGATCAACCAGAGAGACTTCAGCGAGGCAGAGCTGAGGCGCGCCAGGCCCCGTCACCAGCCGCGATCGGCGCGTGCACTGCGGTCGACCGGCCGCCCCACCACGACGTGCGACGCCGCGCCGGAGCGGGCGCCGACGCCGAAGCGACAGTGGCCACCACCGCGGTGAGCGCGGCGAGTTCGGCGTCGTCCGGGTTGCCGCGGACTACGCGGAGCAGGGGAGCGTCCGTCATCGCGACCTCACAGGGGGATGTTGCCGTGCTTCTTGGGCGGCATGGATTCGCGCTTGCCGCGCAGCAGGCTCAGCGCCTTGGCGACGTGGCCGCGAGTGTGCGCGGGCACGATCACCGAGTCGACGTAGCCGCGTTCGGCCGCCGCGTACGGATTCAGCAGGGTGTCCTCGTACTCCTGGATCAGATCGGCGCGCAACGCGTCCACATCGCGACCCTCCGCCGCCGCGTTGGCCAGCGTCTTGCGGTGCACGATGTTCGCCGCGCCCTGCGCGCCCATCACCGCGACCTGCGCGGTGGGCCAGGCCAGGTTGATGTCCGCGCCGAGGTGCTTGGAGCCCATCACGTCGTACGCGCCGCCGTAGGCCTTGCGCGTGATCACCGTGATCAGCGGGACGGTCGCCTCCGCGTACGCGTAGATCAGCTTCGCGCCGCGGCGGATGATGCCGTTCCACTCCTGGTCGGTGCCGGGAAGGAAGCCGGGCACGTCCACGAAGGTCAGCACCGGGATGTTGAACGCGTCGCAGGTCCGCACGAACCGGGCGGCCTTCTCGGACGCGTCGATGTCGAGGCAGCCAGCGAACTGCGTCGGCTGGTTCGCGACGACGCCGACGCTTTGGCCGTCCACCCGGCCGAAGCCGACCAGGATGTTGGGCGCGAACAGCTCGTGCACCTCGAGGAACTCGCCGTCGTCGAGCACCCGGGTGACGACCTCGTGCATGTCGTACGGCGTGTTCGGCGAGTCCGGGATGAGCGTGTCCAGCTCGCGGTCGGTGTCGGTGACGTTCTCGAAGAACCCGGCCGGCGGCGCGTCCGCGTCGAACTCCGGCGGCTCGGACAGGTTGTTCTGCGGCAGGTAGGAGAGCAGTTCCTTGACGTAGGCGATGGCGTCCTCGTCGTCGGAACCGAGGTAGTGCGCGACGCCCGACTTGGTGTTGTGCGTGCGCCCGCCGCCGAGTTCCTCGAAGGTGACGTCCTCGCCGGTCACCGTCTTAACGACGTCCGGTCCGGTGATGAACATCTGCGACGTCTCGTCCACCATCACGACGAAGTCGGTGAGCGCGGGGGAGTAGACGTGGCCGCCCGCGTTCGCGCCCATGATCAGCGAGATCTGCGGGATGACGCCGGAGGCCATGGTGTTGCGGCGGAAGATCTCGCCGTACAGGCCGAGCGAGACGACGCCTTCCTGGATCCGCGCGCCGCCGCCCTCGTTGATGCCGATGATCGGACGGCCGGTCTTGATCGCCAGGTCCATCACCTTGACGATCTTCTCGCCGTAGACCTCGCCGAGCGCGCCGCCGAAGACGGTGACGTCCTGGCTGAACACGCACACCGGACGCCCGTCGACGGTGCCGTACCCGGTGACGACGCCGTCGCCGTACGGGCGGTTCTTCTCCAGCCCGAAGTTCGTGGAGCGGTGCCGCGCCAGCTCGTCCAGCTCGACGAACGAGCCCTCGTCGAGCAGCAGATCGATCCGCTCGCGGGCGGTTTTCTTGCCCTTGGCGTGCTGCTTCTCGATCGCGCGCGCCGAACCGGCGTGCACGGCCTCGTCGTAGCGGCGGTAGAGATCCGCGAGCTTGCCGGCCGTCGTGTGGATGTCCGGTTCTCCCTCGGGCGGCGTCCCGAGCGGCTGCGTCGCACTGCTCATGTGGCGGAGCTTAGCTACTGCGCGGTTGCCGCGCGTGTGGCGTAGGACTCCCTCGTCGCTGTGTCGCAGACCAGCACGCGGCCGTCGAGCGTGCCGATGATCAGCCGGTTCGGGGCAGCCGCGCTCATCGAGAGCGGGACGACCGGGTGCCCGTTGACCTGCAGGTGTTGCCTGCCGAGCAGTTGGCCGTCGGTGGCGTCGAGGGCGACGATCTCGCCGGAGTTGAACGCGACGTAGACGGTGCACCCGATGGTGTCCATCGCGGTGACCTGGTGGTCGGCGGTGAAGACCCACTGGGCTTTTCCGTCGGGATAGGAGCGGCGGACGACGCAGGAATTGCCGGGCTGTAGTCCGGCTCCGCTGTGGACCGCGGTGGCGTGGACGATCGAGCCGTCGACGAAGACGCCCGGGCC
Source organism: Amycolatopsis sp. NPDC004079 (assembly GCF_040610415.1). Lineage (NCBI taxonomy): Bacteria > Bacillati > Actinomycetota > Actinomycetes > Pseudonocardiales > Pseudonocardiaceae > Amycolatopsis > Amycolatopsis sp. NPDC004079. The sequence goes on from NZ_JBEXMH010000036.1 coordinate 20,540, forward strand.
GCCGAAGAGGTGCCTGCCTTGCGCCGCGTCCCATTCCAGCGGGAACAAGCGCTCGGTTCGTTGCCGTGTGGGATCGAAGGCGACGATCCATTTGTCCTCGTGCGCTCGGGCGCCCATGCCTTGCAGGAACAGCAGCGTGGGGGCGCGGCGGATGTCGAAGAAGTGGTTGATCAGGTCGTAGCGGCCGAGTTCGACCCGGCTTTCCGACGGCAGTACCTCGGTCGGCCCGGTTTCGGGGCGGATCGCGAGCTGTCCGGTTTCGTCGGTGACGACCACGGCGGGGCGGTCGAAGGCCCGGACCGGTTCGACGTGTCCGTCGGCCAGCCGGACGCGTTCGACGGTCGAGGCCGATCCTGCCCAGCCAGTCCAGGTGTTGAGGACGGCGGTGTTCTCGTGAAGGTCGACGTAGAGCTGGCAGCCGACGCCCGAGGCGGACACGGACCATTCCCGTTCGCCGGTGGCTGACCAGCACTCCACGGCGACCCGATCAAGACTGGCGAGAATCCGCCCGTCGCTCAACGCGGCGACCGCCCACACCTGCCGTCGGCGTTTTTCCGGGGCGAACGGCGTGGCGGTCGGTGCCACAGCGACGCCGTTGACCTGCAGTGAACGGGCCTTCGCCGCTCGCCAGTCCGGCACGGCGATGGCGACGTCCATCGTGGTGGTGCCGAGCTCATTCTCGTCGTCCTCGGTGGGGACCGAAATTTTCGCGTCGAGAGTGTGCCGGTCGCGCCAGCGAAGTCCGGTGACCTCACGGCGGTCCTTCAGCAAAGAGGTCGCGTGGCCGGATTCGAGGTCGAGGACGGTCAGCTCGCCCTCGTAGAAATAGCCGCCGTCGTACGACCCGGAGCCGATGGCGAGGATCGGCAGTTCCGGATGGAACGCCAACGCATTGACCGGCCAATGCAGGCTCACGAGGTGAACGCATTCGAGCGTGTCGGCGCGGTAGACGCCGACACGGGTCCACGCGGTCGGGCCGGACGAACTCGCCACGCTGTGCCCGGCCCACAGCGGACGTCCCAGCGCACCCCCGACGGCCACATGACCCGTGCGGGAATCGGTCTCGGTCAGCCGCACCTCGCCGACTTCGGCGAACCGGCCGTCGCCGAGAACCTGCTGGACGGTCAGCACTTCGGAGTCGGTCACCAGCGAAGCCTATGCCGGGCGTCAGTTGAATTTTCGGCGTCGGCCTGGCCCTGACCGGCGTTCTCCGGCCTAGGGTGGGCAGCGTGCTGCTCGCCGACGCCTCGGTCCGCTCGCTCGGGCCTGCCGACCTGTCCGCCTGCCTCGACCTCGGAACCGATCGTGGGTGGCCGCGCGAAGAGCGGAAATGGGCGATGCTGCTGGACGTCGGCCGCGGATTCGGCATCGACGCCCCGGACGGCGGCCTCGCCGCGGCGGCGGTGCTCACCCGGACCGGGCCGACCGCGAGCGTGTCGATGGTCGTCGTCGCGGAGCGGTTCGCGCGGCAGGGGCTCGGCCGTCGCGTGACCGCGCGGGCGCTCGACGAAGCCGGTGATGCGGTGGTGTCCTTGCACACCACGGAAAACGCGCGTCCGCTGTACGAATCGATGGGCTTCGAATTCGACGGCGGCTGCAACGACCATCGCGGCCGGTTCACCGACGACGGTGGTCCAGCGGCGCGGCCGATCGGTCCGGCGGACGTGGCGCGAGTGTACGAATTGGACAGTGCTTCACAAGGCTTCGCGCGGCGGGAGTTGTTGAACCGCATGCTGTTCGAGGCTGACCACGTCTACGTAACTGACGACGGTTATGCACTCGGCACCGCGCAGGCCGGAGTCTTGGTGATCGGTCCGGTGGTGGCCGCGGACGAGGAGCAGGCTCGCGCACTGATCCGCGGCATCGCCCGCACCACGCCGGGCGATCTCCGGCTGGCGGTGGACCACCGGTTCCCGGAGCTGTCGGCGTGGTGCGAGGCGCGCGGGCTGGCGGTGCACGGTCCGGCCCCTCGGCTGGTGCTCCACGGAAAGGCGTTGCCGGGACCGGCGGAGGTGCGGTTTTCGCCGTACAACACCGCTCTCGGCTAGCTGTACCGCTTCCTGACCTCGGCGCGCCGCTCCGCCGACCAAGGCTCCAGCTCCACCTTGAACGTCCCGGCGAACAACGCGTTCAGCTGCTCATGCCGACCCGTCAGCAGGTTCGGCAGCTGATCGGCAAGCTCCGCCGGAACGGTCTGCGTCAGCTCCACCCGCACCCCGTCCAGCGGATCCGCGGTCACCTCCCACCGCACGCGCCCAGCCGGTTTCCCATCGTGCAGCCAGGTGTGGGCCAGCACCTCCGGCGACCGCGACTCCAGCACCTCCGCGCCGTCTTCCGGCTGCGGCAACCGGTTCCAGACGTCCTCGGCGGGCGGCCAGACCAGGTCGCGGCGGAAGCGGATCGTCCCGCCGTCCAGGACTTCGCCGTCCTCCAGGCCGAATTCCTCGATGTAGCGCACCATCCGCGCGTGCCAGTCGGTCGGCATCTCCGGCGTCCGGCCGTCCAGCGAGGCTTCGAGGGAATCCAGGCAGGCGACCCAGCCGGTGACGTGCCGTCCCGCGCCGAGCAGGGCGAGGTCCGGTTCGCCGCGGTTGAAAACGTGCGTGAAGGCGAGCTTGCTGCCCGCGCCGTCGGCCGACAACTCGATGCGGATCAGGTCCGAGTTCCAGGTGAACTCGAAGACCTCCGGCGGCCGGTAACCGAGGATCTCGCCCTCGCTGACGTCCCCGGTCTCGGTGAAGGTGAACGTGATCTTCCCGCCCGGGGCCGGGGTTTCCGGCAGGGCGACGGCGGCCGGGAACCAGTGCGCCAGCTCTTCCGGCGAGGTGACCGCGCGCCACACCTTCTCCGGCGGATGCGCCAGGGTCCGTTCGAGTTTCACGCTCGGTCGTCCGCCAGGAGTGGTTCGCAGGATCGCCATGCCCGTATATAACCACGGAGGTATATACGGGTCAAGCCGTCAGGTGCACTGCGTACCCCGTCTGACCTGGGGCGACCTCGGGCAGCAGGACGAGCCGCCGGTCGTAGTCGCCGCCGTCCTGCGTGCGATACGGCAGCGGATCGGTCGTTTCCAGGGAGTGCAAACGTTTGCGCAGCCGCTCGGCGACGCAGTCGAACTTCTCCGGCGTCATCCGGTTCGTGCCGGTCACCTTGAGCGGCGGCAGGACCGTCATGCCGGTGTAGAAGAGCGTCGCGTGCTGGACGTTGAACAGCAGATCGTCCAGCGAACCGTGCGCGCCGCGCGGGCCGAGGCTGTCCTCGTGCGCCCCGGCGGTGACGATGACCATCGCGCGTTTCCCGGCCAGCACACCGTTGCCGTAGCGCAGGGTATGGCCGGTTTCGTCGCGGTAGTCGTAGCCGTATCCCTGCACGAAAACGCGGTCGAACCAGCCCTTCAAGATGGCTGGCGTGTCCGCCCACCAGAGCGGGAACTGGACGACGACGGTGTCCGCCCAGTCGAGCTTTTCGTGCTCGATCCGGACGTCCTCAGGCACGGTGGCGATCTCGTCGACGATCGGGTTCCAGCGCATCGCGTAGAGATCGGATTCGCGCACGTCATGGCCAAGGTTGCGAAGGGTGGTGACGCCCTCGTCGCGGAGCGCGCCGTTGAGCGAGGCGGGGTCGGGGTGGGCGTAGATCCACAAGACGTTCATGAGGCCAGGGTGCAACCGGCGAAACGGCCAAAACAGTGGCCCGATGGCCACCTTGTGCAAGAATCGGGCCATGGCTGTTTTTCGTCATCCGGAGCGGCACAAGGTCGCGGTGCTGGTGCGGCACGGCATGCTCGTGATGGAGCTCGGCATCGTCCACCGGCTGTTCGGCCAGGCCAAATCCGCGGCCGGCGAGCGCTTGTACGAGGTCGTCACCTGCACGCCGGAGCCCGGCGACATCCGCACCGACTCGGACTTCACGATCCCGGTCGCGCAAGGACCGGAGGCGGTGGCCGAGGCCGACACGGTGATCGTGCCCGCGTCGTCGCTCGAGTACGAGCCCACCGGACGGCAGCTGACCCCGCAGCTCAAGCACGCGATGAGCCTGGTGTGCCCGGACAGCCGGATCGCCTCGATCTGCACCGGCGCGTACGTGCTCGCCGCGATGGGCCTGCTCGACGGCCGGCGCGCGACCACGCACTGGCGTTCGGCGTGCGAGTTCCAGCTCGAATACCCGCGCGTGCAACTCGACCCGGACGTGCTCTACACCGAGGACGGCAACGTCTTCACCTCGGCGGGCGTCGCGTCCGGCATCGACCTCTGCCTGCACATGATCCGCCGCGACTTCGGCGCGACGGTCGCCAACGAGGTCGCCCGCGGCACGGTCGTTTCGCCGCATCGCGAGGGCGGTCAGGCCCAGTTCATCCGCCGTCCGGTGCCGGAGCCGAGGTCGTCGTCCACCTCGGCCGCGCGGGCGTGGGCGCTGGAGCATCTCGACCAGGCGATCACGCTGCGCGACCTGGCGGTGCGCGAGTCGATGAGCACGCGCACGTTCACCCGGCGGTTCCGGGACGAGGTCGGGATGTCGGCGCTGCAGTGGCTGACCCAGCAGCGAGTGGAGCGTGCGCGGCAGTTGCTGGAGGAGTCGGAGCTGCCGGTGGACCGGGTCGCCGCGGCGTGCGGATTCGGGACGGCTGCGTCGCTGCGCCAGCACCTGCAGGCCGCGCTCGGGGTTTCGCCGAGCGCCTACCGGACGACGTTCCGCCGACCGGCCTGAATGCGGCGGTCCGTGGCAGCGCTGTTCGCAAGCTGCCACGGACCGACCCCCAGCGGCACTCATCCTGTCGAGCGGGCTGGGGTGTTCGGTACCCCGGTGACCAGGTCTTACAGAATCTGACACGCGTCAGGAGACGACCGTCACCAGTACATACACCGGGCGGCGGGTCGAGAAGAACTCCGCGCCGTTCGCGTCGACCATCTTCCAGCCGATCCAGCAGCGCCCGGGCGCGGACGAGGCGGTCAGCGGAATGCTCACCATCACGTGGTCGCCGGGCGGGGTGTCGCCGATCAGCACCCGGTCCGGGGTGCGGCAGGAGCCGGGGGCCGGCGGCAGGTCCATCCGCTGCAGGTACCGCTGATGCCAGGCCACCGAGCCGGTGTTCTTCAGCTCCCACACCTTCTGGACGGTCTCGCCGACGTGGATCACGGTGCCGTCGGGCACGGTCACGTCGCCGACGAACTGGGAGTTGTCGCCGGGGAGGCGCGCACCGACGTCGACCATGGTGCCGTTGGTCAGCTTCGGCACCACGATCGCGGCGACGGCGGCGAGCAGCACGACGACGAACGCGACCGCGGCCAGCGCGTACTTGCGGCGGCGGGGCTTCTCCGGGACGACCGGTTCCGAGGTGATCAGCACCGGTTCCGCGGCCGTGTTGACGATCGCGACCTCGCCCGGTGCGGCGATCTCAGGTTCCGGCGGCACGCCTTTCAGCTCTTCCCAGCGTCGCCGCCACTGCTGTTCGTCCGCGTCGCACGCCCGGACGAACTCGCGCGTGGTGTCCCACGACGGGAACCGGGTGCCGCGAACCGCCTCGTGCAGCGTGGTGTGGGAGATCTGCCCGGAGCGGTCGGCCATCTTGCGAAACGACGGATTCCCGGCCCGCGCGCGCAGTGCGGCGAGTTCCGCGGAGAGCACCTCGGCGGCAGATTGCCCGTCGCCCATCGCTCTCCCTGGTTGTCAGATCCGCTGGTCGGACCAGTCTGACATTCCAGTTCGGCACAGCTGGGCGCACCCCGGTCGCGGCCCCGGCGAGGCGGCCGCGACCGGCGCGCGTCACTGCCAGGCGTCGGAGATCGGCGTCTCGTTCGCCGCGTTGCCGATGCCGGGGAGACCGTTGGCGGCCTCCATGGTGCGCAGCACGGTGTAGTGGTTGATCGTCTCCGAGTAGTCCCCTTGCTTCACGTGCGCGCCGGTGAAGCTCGTGTAGATCTGGTTCGTCGAGGTGCCTTCGTCCTCGTCGAACGTCACGATCAGCAGGCTGTTGTGCGTTTTGGCCCACTGTGCGTAGCCGTCGAGGTTGTTCTTCAGCCAGGTGTCGCCGGTGCCGACCGAGCAGTCGTGCATGTCGTTGCACATGTTCGGCGTCACGAACGAAACGCTGGGCAGCTGCGAGTAGTCTGACGGGAACTGCGAGTAGCGCAGGTTGCTCGACGCGGGCACGTTCGAGAAGTCGACCCAGCTGTTGTGCTTGCGCCGGTACTCGCCGGACGAGCAGCCGGTGTAGCCGTCGGACGGCATGGACTCCGAGTAGCCGGTGAACGTCTTCCCCGCGCCGGCGAGCTGCGAACCGAGGTTGTCCACCGCGCCGAGGTTTTGCGGGCAGGTGTCGTCGGTGACGCCCTGGGTGTCGCCCGAGAACAGCGCGACGTAGTTCGGCTGGCTCGGGTGCGTGAGCGCGTGGGAGTCGGTGAAGTTCGCGCCCTGCGCGGCGAGCGAGGCGAAGTAAGGCGCGGTGGTCGAGTCGATCGACGTCGACGACTCGTTCTCGAACATCACGAGCACGACGTGGTCGAAGGTGGGCACGGTTGCCGCTGCTGAGGCTGGTTGGGCGGCGGTTGCCGCACCGAGAATTGCCGTCGCGACGGCGGCCACGATCCGCTTGCGGAACACAGGTCCTCCAAGATCGGTCGGGAAATGCGCTCAGGTGGGAGCGGCATAGACCGTGCCACGGCGGAGGTGTCCCGGAGAGCGGTCGGTGGGTGAATTACTGGCGACCACTCGTCCGGGGCACGACTTTCGAAGGGTCAGCGCGCGAGCAGGTCCCGCAGGGATTTCGTAACGCTGGCAGGGGAAGTCTCGGCCATGAAATGTCCACTGTGTACGGTTTCGTGCACGCAGTCCGGTGCCCACGCGCGCCAGAGCGCGGCCGCGTCGAAGCCCAGCGCGTCGCCCCAGCCCTGCTGCAGGACTGTGGTCGGCATCTTCAATTGGCGGCCCGCGTCGCGGTCGATGCGGTCGTGTTCGAGGTCGATGCCCGCGGAGGCGCGGTAGTCGGCGACGATCGACGGGACCGCGTTCCGGCTCGCTTCGAGGTAGCGGGCGCGGACGTCGGCCGGAATGGACTCCGGGTCGGCGCCCCACTGGTCGAGGAAGTAGCCGAAGAACGCGTCCGGCGCGCCGCTGATCAGCTGCTCGGGCAGGCCGGGCGGCTGCGCCATCAGGTAGAGGTGGAAGGCGACCGCCGCGCTGACGCCGTGCAGCACATCCCACATGTCCAGCGTCGGCAGCACGTCGAGGATGGCCAGGTGGGACACGTGATCCGGGTGGTCGAGGCCGGCGCGGATCGCGACGAGCGCGCCGCGGTCGTGCCCGGCCAGCGCGAACTGTTCGTGGCCGAAGGCGCGGGCGAGCGCGACGACGTCGGCGGCCATAGTGCGCTTCGAGTAGGTCTCGCCGGTGTCGGCGGGCTTGTCGCTGTCGCCGTAGCCGCGCAGGTCAGGGCACAGCACGGTGTGGTCGGCGGCGAGGTCGGCGGCGACGTGCCGCCACATCAGGTGGGTCTGCGGGAAGCCGTGCAGCAGGACGACCGGCGAGCCGGAGCCCGCGACCGCCACGTTGAGGGACACGCCATCGGCGACGGGTACCCGCTGGTAGTCGAAGTTCATGCGACCCAGCGTGCGCCGGGCCGATCAGCAACCGATCAGCGCCGACTGAGCTGATTACAGTACGGAACCGATGACCATTTCGTTCTCGGTGCTGGGCCCGCTGACGGCCCACGACGCGCGCGGGCCGGTGCCGCTGCCCGGGCCGCGGCATCGCTTGGTGCTCGCGCGGCTTCTCGTCGCCCGCGGACAGGTGGTTTCGACGGACGCGCTGGTTGACGCGTTGTGGACCGAGCCGCGAGCGGGCGCGGTCGGCGCGGTGCAGACCTTCGTCGGCGCGCTGCGGCGTTCGCTGGAGCCGGACCGCCCGCCGCGGACGCCCGCGAAACTGCTGGTCACGACCGGGCCGGGGTATGCGCTGCGTGCTGAACCGGCGCAGGTTGACGCCTGGCGATTTGAGGCCTTGCTGCGCGGGACGCCGTCGGTCGCGCAGTTGGACGAGGCGCTCGGCTGGTGGCGCGGCGAGCCGTACGCGGAGTTCGCCGACGAACCGTGGGCGCGTTCCGAACGGGCTCGGCTCGACGAACTTCGGTTGCTCGCCTTGGAGCGGCGGGCGGCCGGCTTGCTGGATCTCGGCCGCGCCGCCGAAGCGGTACCGGATCTGGAGTCCCTTGTGGACGCTCATCCGCTGCGCGAGGAAGCTTGGCGGCTGCTGGCGCTCGCGTTGTACCGCGCCGGGCGCCAGGGTGATGCGCTCGCCGCGTTGCGTCGGGCGCGGGCCGGGCTGGCGGCGGAGCTAGGCGTCGATCCTGGACCGGCGTTGCGGCAGGTGGAGCAGGACATTCTCGCGCAGGCCCCGCAATTGGCGCCGTCGGTTTCCGGCCGGTTGGCCGGGCGAGACGCGGAGTTGACGCGGCTCGCCGAAGTCGCGGCGGAAGTGGCTGACCGCAAGCGATTCCGGCTTGTGCTCGTGTCCGGCGAGGCGGGTGCGGGAAAGACCGCGCTGGTCGAGGAATTCGCCGCGCGGCTGGGCTGGACGACGGCGTGGGGAACGAATCCGGACGGTGCCGGGGTGCCGCCCGCTTGGCCGTGGACCCGGATCCTCGCCGCGCTAGGCGAACCGGTCCCGCCGCGGTCCGCGGGCGGTGACCCGGCGGTGGCGCGGTTCGAATGGCATCAGGCGATGAGCGCGCGGATCGCGGAGGTGGCCCGCCGGGGTCCGCTGCTGCTTGTGCTGGACGATGTGCATTGGGCGGGCGAGGAAACTCTGGCGCTGCTGACGTCGATGACCGCGGCTCCAGTGCTGTTGATCGCGACGTATCGGACCACCGAAGTCTCCGCGGAACTGACCGCTGCGTTGGGCAGGCTCGCGCGCGCCGACCCGATTCGGCTGTACCTCGGCGGGCTTTCGGTCGAGGCAGTCGCTGAGTTGGTCGGTCCGGAGTCCGCCGCGGTGATTCATCGACGGTCTGGCGGAAATCCGTTCTTCGTCAAGGAACTAGCTCGCGCTCTGGATGCCGAAGGCGACCTCCCGGACGGAGTACGCGACGTCGTCCGGAACCGGATCGCCGCGCTGCCCGACCACGTGCGCGCGGTACTCGGGAAAGCTGCGGTGATCGGCGCGGACGTCGACCTTGGTCTACTCGGCGACGTCCTCGACGAGCTGGAAACCGCTGTACAGGCGGGGTTTTTAACCGAAAGCGGACCGCGTGCATTCCGGTTCGCGCACGCGCTCGTCCGCGACGCTGTCTACGACGACCTTTCGCTGGCTCGGCGCGCACAGCTGCACCGTGAAGTCGGTGAGGCTTTAGCGAGTCGTCGGCCATCCGAGATTTCCTTGCTGGCCCACCACTTCCTGCTCGCTGGAGACGATCGCGGTACCGCCTATGCGCAAGCAGCGGCGGAACGCGCCGAACGGGATTTCGCGCCCCACGAGGCGCTTCGGCTCTGGCAAGCCGCACTGGCGCAAGGACCGCGTACTGTCGAATTGCTGATGGGCTTGGCCCGGACGTCCGCGTTCACCGGTTCCTTGTCCGCCGCACGCCGATACCGTGCCGAGGCATTGGACCTCGCCGGTGATGATTCCGCTTTGACCATAAGGGTTCTGACCGCGTTCGACGTGCCGGGAATCTGGACCGAGAACGACGACCCCGCGCTGGCCCGCCGCATCGCCGACGCCGCCGAACGCGTCCACGCCACCGATCCGTACGTCCGCGCTCGGCTGCTCGCGACCGTCGCGTTGGAATTGCGCAACGAAGGCGGTCAACGCGCCCACGACGCGGCCGTCGAAGCGGAGAAACTGGCACGGTCCGCCGGGGATCCGGCGCTGCTGGCGTTGGCGTTGAACGCACGCTGGACGCAGACTTTCACCCGTGCTGGCCTGGCCCCGGAACGCGCCCGGATCGGCGAAGAACTGGTCGAACTCGCTGCCCGCCACCGTTTGGTGACGTTCGAGGTACTCGGTCACCTCGTGCTGATGCAGGCTCGCTCAGCGCTCGCCGACTTCGCCTCCGCCGACGAACACGCGACCGCGGCGGATCGACTGGGGGAGCAGTACGACCTCCCGCTCGTCAGCGTCTTCACCGACTGGTACCGCGCGCTCCGTCTGGCCGTCACCGGCCCGGTCGCCGCCGCGGAAGCCGCCTATCGCAGCGCCGCGGCTAGGTTGTCCGGCAGCGGAATGTCCGGAGTGGACCGTGGACTGCTGCCGCTGGCCCGGCATTGCCTTTACCTGCAACACGATCTGGAATCCACAGTCGACTTCACTCTGCCGCCAGATCGCCCGGACCTGTTCCTGGAACTGCGGGCGTGCCTCACCGCCTCGACCGGAGACGCGCGCGAACTGTACGAGCGACTGATCCCAGCGGAGAACGAACTGGCCGGTGCCGGTTCCGGCGTGGTGACACTGGGGCCAGTCGCCTATTACCTGGGCGAGTTGGCCGTCCGATTAGGACTGCCGTCCGAAGAGCACTACCGCAAGGCTGCTGAAGTAGCCCGCCGCGCAGGCGCCGCGCATTGGGTCAGTCGACTACGTACCATTTGCCGCCGCGCTTCTCCATAACCACGTCGCCGATGTCGCTTTTGGCGAACTTGACGGACGCCTTCACCGCGCTCGCCGGAATCTCGACCTTGCCGGCCCCGTCCTTGATCTTGGACCGGTCGACAGCCGCGGTCAGCATGGCCTTCTTCTGCGTGGCGGAGAGCATCTTGAACGACATCGGCATCGTCTTCTCGCACGGCCCGAAGCCCTCGTCTTCCGCCTTCTTGAGGGCTGGACCGGCGATCTCGCACACTGTCGCGAGGTCCTCCCTGCCCGCCGCGTGCAGGAAGGTCTCGTACCGCTCGACCGCGTCACCGCCGGTCGCCTCCGCCGCAGTTGACGACGATGGCGCGGCGGAGGTGGCAGGTGAAGGCTTTGGGGCCGAGGAAGACGCGGGGGCGGTCGAGGGCGCGGGGGAGGCGGTGCCGCCGCTTTCTCCGGAACAGCTGGTGATCAGCAGAGCAGCGCCCACGGCAAGAACGGAGACAATGCGAGCGGACATGGCGTGCCTTTCCCATCAGGAAGAATGCTCCGGAGCATAAGCGACAGACGGGCGCTGCGTGCGAAAACGGAAATATTGCCGCTTGCGCCGAGCCCTCGGCCTAAGTATAGAATGACTTCATTGTGAAGGACGTACATAAATCCTCGACCACGGACGAAGCGGGTCTGCTCTACGACCCAGGGGTCCGAGAAGCGATGAGCGCGTTCGCGCTGGGCGGCAACACTCTCGCGTTGGAAGCGGCCGCGGCGATCCGCTCCGCCGCACAAGCTGTCGACCGACTGCGCGGACACGGTGCGGGCGGACGCGGTCTCAGCACGGGAGCGCTCGATGTCCTCGCGCGGTTGAGCAGCGGCCCCGAAACGGGCCTCAGCATCGGCGAGCTCGCTCGCGCCGCGGGGGTCAGTTCGCGGAATGTCACCGGCTTGGTCGACACGCTCGCCCGCGATCAGCTGGCCGAACGCGTCCAAGACCAGCACGACCGCCGGTCGGTCCGCGCCAGGATCACGCCTGCCGGCCGCGAATGGCTGGCTTCCTTCCGCGAACCGACGCAACGCGCGATGACCGCCCTGTTCCGCGGCTTCAGCCCGGAAGAACTCGCCCAGTACCGGCACCTGTGCCTTCGCCTGGCGGAAAACCAGCGCCAGCTCGAGCGGCATCTTCCCCAGGAGACACCATGACCGCGGAAACCCGGCGCACCGTCCGGGCCTATCACGAAGCCCGGTTCCGGGGCGACGTCCCGGCCGCCGCGGCCCGGATCGGCGAGGAATTCAGCTTCCGCAGCCCGTTCATCACCTCGGAAAGCGCGACCGGCCACCTCGACGGAATCGACGGAATGCTGTCCATCGTCACCGGGGTCGAGCTGATCAGCGAGCTGTACAGCGACGCCGAAGCCACCTTGGTCTACGACGTGCACACCGCCTCGCCGGTCGGCACCCAGCGCACCGCCGAACACTTCCGCCTCGCCGACGGGCGGATCACGTCGATCCTGCTGATTTTCGACGCGACCCCGTGGCACGCCGTGATGGCCGCGGCCAGACCCGCCTGAGGTCAGTTCGCCGGACGCCCCGCCCCGGCGTAATCGTCGCCGGGCCGGTGGAACGTGTGGATCTGGATCGCCTGTCCCTCGGTCGGCGCGTTGATCATCAGGCCGTTCCCGAGATACAGCCCCACGTGGTGGATGTGCGCCGGGCTGCCGTAAAAGACGAGATCGCCCAGCTGCGGTTCCTGCCCGCCGGGAACCGGCGGCATCGAACGGAACTGGCTGTCCGCGGTGCGCGGCAAGGAAACCCCGGCGCTGTCGTAAGAAGCCTTGGTGAGACCCGAGCAGTCGAACCCGGCCGCGCCCGCGTCGGGACCGTTGCCGCCCCACACGTACGGCAGGCCGAGTTGGCCGAGCGCGAACCGCGCGGCGTGCACCGACGGCGCGTTCGACTTCGCCGGGTCCAGGGAAAGCGTCGCGTACAGCTGGGCGTAGCCGAGCACTCGCTGCCGGAACAGCTCCATGCCGCTGCCGTTCTCATACCCGGCCAGCGCCTTCCACCAGCCGTTGCCCGCGGACAGGTCGACGCCGCTCGCGCACAGTGCGCGGCCTGCGGCGACGGAGGCGGACGACGGGTCGGACAGCGCCGGGTTCGCGATGCCGGCAATCTGCGCGCCGTACTTCTTCCACTGCGGCGTCGAAAGCCCCATCGCGGCACCGTCGCCGCGGCCGTGGTTGTTTCCGGCGACGCCGAGGCCCGCCAGGGTGACCCACGACAGGTGACAGTCCGGGCGCTCCTTGCGCATGGTCAGCTCGCCGTTCGCGTAGCCGAGCAACGCGGGAGCCGGGATGTCCAACGGCCCGGCGAGCGAATCCGCCCACTTCTGCAGCGGAGCGGGACCGCCGCCTCCGCCTGCCGCGCCCTGAGCCGGTTCCTGCGCTTGCACCGGAGCGCTCGCCTGCAGCACCGACGGGCCGCTGACGGTCTGCGTCGGCACTGGCGCGGTGAGCGCGGCCTGCGCCGGAACGGGAGCGGGCTGATCGCGTCCGGCGACCAGCCAACCCGCGGTGGCGAGTCCGGCGACCAGCGGCAACGCCACGAGCCCTCGATACAGCGCGCCACGAGCCCAGGTGGGCTTCTGCGGCGCGTCGGCGGTGGGGGTCTCCGGCGTCACGGCGTCCAATCTAGAAGAGCGCACCTCTGGGTAACGAGCGAACGGCTTGCACGTTAGGGGGACTCTCATATTGTGGGCACATGGCTGAACTCGACGCGGCGCGGCTGCGGGACGGACTCGGCGGCCGCTACGCCCGCCTCGACGTCGTGGAGACGACCGGTTCCACCAACGCTGACCTGCGGAAAGCCCTCACCGAAGGCGCGGCGGACCGGACCGTTTTGCTGGCCGAACACCAGACGGCAGGCGTGGGACGGCGGGCTCGTTCGTGGAGTTCGCCGAAGGGGGCCGGGCTGTACCTGAGCATCGCGCTGCGCCCGGCGGGCGTGCCGTTCTCCGCGCTCGGCTCACTGTCTGTGGTCGCTGGTCTCGCGGTGCACGCGCTCGCCACCGATCTGGGTGTCGACGTCGCCCTCAAATGGCCTAACGACGTGCTCGCCGGACCGGACCGAGCCAAATGCGCGGGCATCCTCGCCGAGGCCGTCGGCACCGACGACGCGGCTGTGGTGCTGGGCATCGGGCTCAACGTCCTGCCGCTCGGCGACGACGTCCCGGCCGGTCCGGGCGGCCTGCCCGCGACCTCGCTCGCCGAACAGGGCGCGACGACCACCGACCGCACCGAGATCGCGGTCGGCCTGCTGACCAGGTTCGACGACCTCGAACGCCGCTGGCGGACCGCGGGCGGAGACCTCACCGAGGCGGGACTGCTCGGCGACTACCGCGCCCGGTGCGCGACGCTCGGCCAGGACGTCAAGGTGCAGTTGCCGGACGGGTCGACCCTCACCGGCCGCGCCGCGGACCTCGACGCGTCCGGCCAGTTGCAGGTCGACGTCGCCGACGGGCGGCGGCTGACCGTTTTCGCCGGTGATGTGGTGCACGTCCGCCCGGCTTGACCGGAACGGGCGCGCCCGCGCGGGGCCAGCGCCGGTACGGTGGATCCACCACATCGGCACACATTCGCAGGGGAGCGCCCGCCGTGGCCTATCCGGACGATTTGCTCAGCCAGAACGAGCGCGTGGTGGTGCACAGCCACCCGCACTTCAAGATGCTGATCTTCCCGTTCCTGGCGTTCGTGATCACCGTCGGCGCGGCGGTGTGGCTGTTCGTTCTCGCCAAGGACTTCGCCGGACCGTGGAACAACGTCACGATGATCGCTGTCGCCGTGGTGGCGCTGATCTTCGTGGTGTGGCTGTTCCTCTCGCCGCTGGTCCGCTGGCGCACGACGCACTTCATCGTGACGACCGACCGGCTGATCGCGCGCGAGGGCGTGCTCAAGCGCACCGGCATCGACATCCCGCTGTCGCGGATCAACAGCGTGCAGTTCGAGCACGGCCTGATGGACCGGATCTTCGGCTGCGGCACGCTCATCATCGAGTCGGCCTCGGACGAGCCGCTGCGCTTCGATGACATTCCCCACGTCGAGCACGTGCACACGGTCATTTACCGCGAAGTCAACGACAATCCCTACGACGACTACCACGGCGCGCCCGGCCCGCAGGACACCGAACCTCTGCCCCCGCGCGGCCGGGAACCGCGCGGAAGGAGACGCTGACGTGGGTGCTCGAGAGGTCGGCCTGCCGGAACGGGTCCCCGCGGGCGGATTGCCGCCGCGGGTCGAGATCTGGGAGGTCGGGGCGCGCGACGGGCTGCAGAACGAGGGCTCGGTCGTGCCGGTCGAGGTCAAGCTCGAATTCCTGGACCGGCTCGCCGGCGCCGGGCTGACCACTCTCGAGGCGACCAGCTTCGTGCACCCGAAGTGGGTGCCGCAGCTCGCCGACGCCGAACAGCTGCTCGCCGGGCTCGACCGGCACGACGGCGTCCGGTATCCGGTCCTGGTGCCGAACGACCGCGGCCTCAACCGCGCGCTCGACGCGGGCGTCGACCACATCGCGATCTTCGCCAGCGCCACCGAGACCTTCGCCCAGCGCAACCTGAACTCCACGTTCGACGACCAGTTCGCCATGTTCGAACCGGTGGTCACGCGGGCCCGCAAGGAGGGCCTCGAGGTCCGCGGCTACCTCTCGATGTGCTTCGGCGACCCGTGGGAAGGCGTGGTCGCGGCGGAGCAGGTCGTGCGCGCGGGCAAGCGGCTGCTCGACTTCGGCTGCTCGCAGCTCTCGCTCGGCGACACCATCGGCGTCGCCACCACGAACCAGGTCACGCGGCTGATCGAGGCGTTCGGGGACACCGCCGACATCTCCAAGCTCGCTGTGCACTTCCACGACACCTACGGCCAGGCGCTGGCCAACACCGAGGCCGCGCTGCGCGCCGGGGTGTCCACTGTGGACTCGTCGGCCGGTGGCCTCGGCGGCTGCCCGTACGCCGAGTCGGCGACCGGCAACCTGGCGACCGAGGACCTGGTCTGGCTGCTGGAAGGACTGGGCGTGGAGCACGGCGTCGACCTCGGCAAGCTGGTGGAGACCAGCGTGTGGATGGCCGGGCAGCTGGGCCGTCCGTCGCCGTCGCGGGTTGTGAACGCGCTTGCCGGATAGCGTCGTCGAGTTCGTCCCGCTCGGGGCGGAGACGTGGCCGTTGTTCGAGCGGCTCTTCGGTCCGGGCGGGGTGCAGGGCGGCTGCTGGTGCTCGTTCTTCCGGCTCAGCGGTCCGGACTACAAGGCCGCCGGTCGTGAGGGCCGCAAGGAGCATGTCCGGAGCGCGGCCCAGGACGGGAAACCTTTGGGGCTGCTGGGAATCATCGACGGTGAACCGCTCGGCTGGGTGGCCGTGTCGCCGCGGAAGGACAATCCGCGGCTGGCGCGGTCGCGCGTGATGGCGTCGGACGAACCCGGCGCGGTCTGGTCGATCACCTGCTTCTACATCCACCGGCGCGGCCGTCGGCGCGGGCTGGCCACGGCGTTGCTGCGGGCCGCCGTGGACTACGCCGCCGAACAGGGCGCGGAAAGCGTCGAGGGATATCCGGTGGAGGCCGGACCTCGAACGACCTCCGCGGACCTCTATCACGGCTCCACCGGCATGTTCACCGACGCGGGCTTCGAGGTGGTCGAGAAGCGCGGCCTGGCCCGCGCGTTGGTGCGGCGGCGCATCCCCGTCGCCCGATAAGGTGGGTTTCCCGCTCGCCCGGAACCTTCCGGCGCGAGCGAGCGTCCGACCCGGTGCCGGCACGACCGAGAAGAGGGTGCCAGTGTCCGACCGACCCGAACCCGCAGACACCGACGTTGCCACCGGCCCGGTGCGCATGCCCGCGCAATACGGCGGGTTGCTCGAGCGCGGCTTCGACGAGGTGCCCACCCCGCCAACGGGCACCGGAGTGCTGCCCGCGCACAGCCGTCCGCCGGTCGGTTCTCCGCGCACAGACCGGGAAAGCGTGCTGGCGCTGTTCGCCGTGCACATGTTCCCGCTCGGCCATTTGCCGGTGGCCGCGGACCGTCCGGACCGGCAGTTGCCGCTGCCCTCGGACGGGGTCGCCCGGCGTCCGCTGTTCGACCATCCGGAATCGGCGCTGCTCGATGACACGGCGGTGCTCGGATACGTCAAACAGGGCTTTCGTCGTTCGCCCGCGCCGCCGGTCGATCCGGAGCCGCCCCAGGCGGTCACTGAAGGCTATGCGCCGCCAGCGGGTCCGGAGTGGGAGCGCCGATTCGTGGTCGGCGCCGAATACGTGTGGCCGCCCGCGGAGGGCTGCGTCGAAGAGCCGAATCCGGTGGTATTGCCGGAAAACACGCTGCTGGACCGCTTCGGCAGCGACCACGGCCGGGTGTTCGCGCCGGACGGCACGCCGTTCGCGGAGCGCGCTTTGCCGCCCGCCGCGCTGCGCTCCGGCTACCGCCGTTACCGCGTGCTGAAGCCGATGCCGGTGTGGCAAGCCACGTCGGCGGAGTGGTTCGACGGGCCGGGCGGCGGAATCCGCTACCGTGCGGTGCTCTCCGCGGACGAACTGGTCACGCTGGGATTCCTGGTTGATGTCACGCGGGAGGCACGATGAACACCCAGTCGATCCGGAAGTGGCTGGACGTCATCGGGGTGCCCGAGGAAGTCGTGTCGATCGGCCGGGAAGCGGACAACACGTGGTGCCTGCTGCCGACGGCGGACGGCGGCTGGGAAGTGTTCTGGCGCGAGCAGGGCAACCGCTACGACTGGGCCGCGTTCACCTCCGAACAGGTCGCCTGCCACTACCTCTTCGGCAGGCTGACCTGGTCACAGGTGGCGCGCGGCGCGGTCGGCGTGCTGCCCGGCGCTCACTGACGGCGCAGGATCGCCAGCGCCTCGTCGTGCAGGAGGCCGTTCGTGGACAGCGCTGAGCCGCCTTCGTAGGTCTCCGCGCCGGAAAGATCGGTGAACCGGCCGCCCGCCTCGGTCACGATCACCTGCGCGGCGGCGACGTCCCACGGGTTCACGATGCACTCGGCCGCGACGTCCATCGCGCCCTCGGCGACGAGGCAGTGGCTCCAGAAATCGCCGAACGCGCGCGACTCCCAGCACGCCTCGGTCAGCGCGAGGTACCTCTCGCGGGAGTGGTACTCGGTCCAGCTGTTCAAGTCCGTCGTGGACAGATAGGCGTCGCCGAGCGTCGCCACCTTCGACACCGACATGCGCCGTTCGCCCGCCGCGTCGCGCAAGTGCGCGCCTTCGCCCCGAGCGGCCCACCAACGACGGCCCAGCAACGGCGCGCTGATCATGCCGACCACCGGAGTGCCGTCCTCGACGAGCGCGATCAGCGTCGCCCACACCGGGACGCCGCGCAGGAAGTTCTTGGTCCCGTCGATCGGGTCGATCACCCACGCGCGGCCTTCGCTGCCCGCGGTGCCGCCGCGTTCCTCGCCCGCGACCGCGTCGCCGGGCCGTTCCGCGGCGAGGATTTCGCGGATCGCGTCCTCCACGGCGGTGTCGGCGTCGGTCACCGGAGTGCGGTCCGGTTTCGCGGACACCGCGAGGTCGAGCGCACGGAAACGGGCAGTGGTCAGCGCGTCGGCGGCGTCCGCCAGCCGGGTGGCGAGAACGAGGTCATCCGAGTAGGCAGGCACGGTCACGATGGTTTCACGCCCGTGCGCCGTAAGGTTGGCCAGGTGAGCATGGTCCTACTTGCCGAAGACGATCCGGCCATCGCCGAGCCGCTGTCCCGCGCGCTGCACCGGGAGGGGTACGAGATCGAGGTCGTCACCGACGGGCCGGCGGTGCTCGCCGCGACCGCCGCGCACCGCGTCGACCTGCTCGTGCTCGATCTCGGGCTGCCCGGGATGGACGGGCTGGAGGTGTGCCGCAGACTGCGCGCGAGCGGCACCGAACTGCCGGTCCTGATGCTCACCGCGCGCACCGACGAGGTCGATTTCGTCGTCGGCCTCGACGCGGGCGCGGACGATTACGTCGCCAAGCCGTTCCGCCTCGCGGAACTTCTCGCCCGGATCCGCGCGCTGCTGCGCCGCCGGGTGCCGGAGGTGCTGGAAGCGGGCGGCGTCCGGATGGATCTCGGCGCGCGACTGGTCACAGTGGACTCCCACGAGGTGCAGCTGGCGAACAAGGAGTTCGAGCTGCTGCGCGTGCTGATGAGCCGGGCCGGGCAGGTCGTCAGCCGCGACGAGATCCTCGCCGAGGTGTGGAACGACCTGGAGTCCAAGACGTCGAAGACCCTCGACATGCACATGTCCTGGCTGCGCCGCAAACTCGCGGTCGCCGCCGACGAGGCGGCGGGCAGGCAGGCGAAACCGGCGCACTCCGACGCCGAACGGCGCATCGCGACCGTGCGCGGCGTGGGGTTCCGGTTCAATGTCGAGTAGCCGCCGATGAGCATGCGCCGCCGGATCCTGCTGGCGATCCTCCTCGCCGTGCTGGTCACCGCGGCCGTGCTGGGCATCCCGCTCGGCGTCACCGCGTGGCGGCTGGTGGAGAACCTCAACCGGGAAAGCCTGGCCGAACGGGCCCGCAACATCGCCGCGACGGTCGATACGCAGGTCGCGAACGGCCAGGAAATCGACCTGGAGCAGTTTCGGGTCGGCGTTCCCGAGGGCGGCATGCTGATCGTGCGCGCCGAGGGCTTCAGCGAGAAACACCTCGGCGCGAACCCCGGTCCGGACCCAGTGGTCGAATCGGTCCCGACCGCCCGCAGCGGCACGGTAATGCTGGCGATCCCGAGCGGTCCGGTCCGCACGAAGCAGACGCAGGTGACACTGCTGGTCGTGCTGCTGGTGGTCCTGTCGGTTGGTACCGGCACGGTGGTGGCGACAGTGACCGCCCGCCGCCTGGCGAAACCACTGCGGCACGTCGCAGACCGCGCGTCCCGCCTGGGCGGCGGCGATTTCCGCCCCGACCCGAGCCGGTATCGCGTGGCCGAACTGGACATGGTCGCTGAAGCCTTGGACACGTCCGGGTCCGCCTTGGCGCAGCTCGTGCAGCGAGAACGACAGCTGGTCGGGGACGTCTCGCACCAGCTGCGGAGCCGGTTGACCGCTCTGCAGCTCCGGTTGGAACCTCTGACCGGCCATGAAGACCCAGACGTCGCGGAGGAATCCCGGGCCGCGCAGGAACAAGCCGACCGCCTAGCCCAAGCCCTGGACGAGCTTCTGGCCGCCGCCCGCGCCGCCCGCGAGGTAGATGCCGAGCCCGTCGATCTGCCGGTGACGCTGCCCGCGGTCGCGGAGGAATGGCGTCAGCTGCTGCGAGTCGAGGGCCGGAACTTGCGGCTGAAGGTCGCCGACGGCTTGATGGTGCGCGTGACCCCGGCGCGGCTGCGCGAGGTGATCGGGGTACTGCTGGACAACGCCCTCCGCCATGGTGCGGGGACCGTCACGCTGTCCGCCCGCCGCGGCGATGCGGAGGGGACTGTGGTGATCGAGGTCGCGGACACCGGCTCTGGCGTGCCGGACGAAATCGCGCCGCACATTTTCGAACGCGGTTTTTCCGGCGGGGGTTCGACTGGGGTCGGTTTGGCTTTGGCGCGTGCTCTTGTCGAGGCGGATGGCGGGCGGCTGGAACTGTCGAATAAGCGCCCGGCGATTTTCAGCCTGTTCTTGAAGGTCCCGCGTCCGGATGAGGTGGGGGAATTACGGTGGCCTGCGGAGCCGGTTCCTCGCTGAGCAGGATACGGACAGCTTGCCGCAGGTCGGTTGCGATGCGGTGGGACGGTTGCTGATCTTGCGGCCAGGTGCGGTGGTGGCTGATCCAGACGGTGCGAATTCCGGCGCTATGCCCACCTGCGATGTCGAGGTGGGGACTGTCGCCGATGAGCCAATCGTCGGGTGACAACGTGGTTCCGCAGTTTTGCGCGGCTCGACGGAAGATGCGCGGATCCGGTTTGCGCAGTCCTACGGCGTCGGAAATGCAGCAACCGTCGACTGCTTCGGCGAGGCCGGTGTGCTGGAGTTTCGCGAGCTGGTTGTCCTGCATCCCATTGGTGACAATGCCGATTCGCCATCCGGCGGCACGCAGGGAACCGAGGTCGTCCAGCACGTTCGGGTAGAGCTGCACCAGGTGCGGGATTCTCGCGCGATAGTTCGCCCAAAGCTGGTCAGCTGACTCGGCCAAGTCGAACTTCTGCCGCACCTCGGCGAAGAACCGGTCCAGCGGACCTTCGCGCCGCGCGGCGATCAGCCAGGCCGCCGCGTCGTCGGGGAGCCGGTGCTGGGAAGCGAATTCCGTGGTCCAGCGGGAAAACGCCCCGCTGAGATCGGTCAGCGTGTCGTCAAGGTCGAACAGCGCCAGCCAGGTCACCGGGGAAGCCGGGTGACCCCGTCCTTCCGCCGTTCCCCCAGCTCATCCGGGAAGACCCACTTCTTGAACCCCCAGAACCGGAACACCATCGCCAGCAGCATGCCGATGATCGACCCGCTGGCGAAGTCCGCGACCTCCTGCACGAAGCGCGACACGTTCGGCACTTCCAGGTGCAGCCAGTAGCGCGAGATCAGCAGCGGAATGAGGTTCACCACCACCGCGACGCCGCTGATCACGAAGAACAGCGTCGCCTCGTGGGCGCGTTCGCGGCCGCCGCGGGTGCGGAACGACCATTCGCGGTTGAGGACGTACGACACGATCGTCGCGACGATGATCGCGATCGCCTTCGCCGTGGTCGGTTTCGACTCCAGCACGCTGAGCTTCAGCAGGTACCAGACGCCGTTGTCGACCAGGAAGGTCGTGCCGCCCACGATCGCGAACTTCAGCAGCTCCCGGTGCTTCACGAGCACGGAGCGCAATGGCTCGGGGGTGCGGGCGAGCACGGTTTCGACGACGGTCACGTATCGCAGTCTAGAGAATTCGAGGTCACGGCAGGTCTCAGGCGGCCTTACGGTCCGGAATATCCGGATTGTCATTCCGCCCCGGTTCCGTCCGGGCGCCCTCCGTAGGAAAAACCCACTTCTTGAACGCCCACCAGCGGAACAGCGTCCCGAGCAGAGTGCCGATGATCATCCCGCTGACGAAGTCGGCGGACTCCTGGCCGACCAGGCTCACGTGCGGCACCTGCAGGTCCAGCACATACCGCGAAACCCACTGCGGCAACGCGTTCAGTCCGAGCGCGACCCCGCTGATCAGGAAAAACAGCGCGGCCTCGTGCGCGCGTTCCCGTCCGCCGCGAGTGCGGAACGCCCACTCCCGATTCGCGACGTAGGAAAAGATCGTGGCGACCAGCACACCGACGATCAGCGCGGTGACCGGATGGGTCCGCAGCACGGTGAACTTCAGGACGTACGTGATCGTCAGCGTGATGACGAAGCTCGTGCCGCCGACCAGGGCGAAACGGACCAGCTCACGGTGCTTCGCCAGGAGTTCGCGCACCTGGCGGACGCTACTCCGTGAACCAGCCGAAGAACCCCCGGGGTTCGACCGACGGCGGACGGTTGTCGTGATTACCGGGTTTGCCGGGCTTGCCGTTCGAACTGGGGTCCGGCGGCGCGCTCGTGGTGGCGGCCGGGCTGCTGGACGTCGGGTCCGGGGTCTCGTCGTCGGGAGACGTCGAGGTCGGCGGGGCGGTGCTCGGCTTCGGGTGCTTCGACGAACTCGGCGGGTGGCTCTTTGAGGTCGAGGTCGGTGGCAACGGCACCGATGTGGACGACCACGGCCCGATCGTCGGGTCGTGGCACATGTCCAACCAGCAGCCGAGCGCTACGGGCACCGGTTTCGCCGAGGCGCCGCCAAGCGACGCGTTGACGGTGACAGTGAGCGGGCCTTCGAACGGCTCGCGGTCCACCTTCACCAGCAGCTCAGCCTTTTCGCCCGGAGCCAGCGGTTTGGCACTGGTGCAGTTCGTGCTCGTCTCACCGGACGTGCAATCGAACTTCACCAAGCCGAGTTGCCAGGCGGTGCTGTGGTCGAACGTGATCGTGACGGGCTTTGTACTCTGCCCGGTGTTGTACACCGTGGCCTGGATCTCCGGCTTCAGGTTCCACGGCATGCCGAACGCCGTAGCCGCCAGCGAGAGATCATCCTTCGGAGCCTTGACCTTCACCTGGACGCGGACACTGACGTTCACCGCAGCACCCGCCGTGACCGAACCGGTCACCGTGCCGCCGCTCGCGTTCTCGTCTGCCTTCAACCGGAACATCAGCACAGCAGACTGGCCAGGCTGCAACCCGCTGCCGGTCTTGCAAGTAACCGTGCCAGTGCCGCCCGGGCACGCGACCTGCATCGGCCCGGACTGCGCGGCCGCCTCACTGGAGTACGCGCCGACAGCGCCGCCGCCGTTCGCTCCAACCGCCTGCACGCCAGGCGGCAGGTTCAGCGTCGCCTGGACCGGATCGGACACCGAACCGCCGTCGTTGCGCACGGTGATCGGCAGCGCGACTGCCCCGCCGCCCGGCTGGAGTTCGACCCCGCCCGGCGGCATGGCCGTGGACAGCTGCGGAGGAGCGGGGTTCTGGGCTGGCGGCTGCGCCGGCGGTGCGGCCGGAGGTGCCGCAGGCGGCGGCACCGCCGGAGGCGCGGGCTGAGCAGGCGGCGGGGCCTGCGGGGCCGGAGGAGCCGGGGGAGCCGGGGGAGCGGGCTTCGGCGCAGGTGCGGGCGCGGCGGCCGGCGGCGCGGGCGCCTGCTGAGCGGCCGGAATGGTCTGCGTCCCACCACCAGCGGCCAGGGCAACAGCAACCGCGGCCACCATCGCGGCCCCGGACATGGCGACTCCAGCGAACTGCCGAGGCGCGGACGCGGCTGCCGCCGCACCAGCCTTGGCTCCGCCTGCCGCAGCCGCGCCAGCACCGACCGCGGCGGCACCGGCGGTAGCCGCGCTCGCCTTGGCCGCACCGATCGTGGCCAGGTAACCGAGAGCGGCACCGCCCAGGACGATCGGGGCGATGATCGCGCGCAGGCTGCCGTTGACGTCGGCCAGTTCGGCCGCCAGCATGCGGCATTCGTCGCATTCGTCGAGGTGGTTTTCGACCTGCGAGCGTTCGCGCTTGGACAGTCCGTCGCGCGTCCAGGCACCGAGCCGCTCGGCCGTCGCGCGGCAGCGGTCCGCACCGTTCTCCTGCAGGTGGACCTGCAGATAAGCCTGCCGGAGCCCTTCCCGGGCGCGGTAGGCGAGCGCGGACACGCCGTTCGCGGTCAGTCCGAGCAGCGGCGCGACTTCAGCCGGGCTCTGCTGCTCGATTTCGGTGTGCCACAGCACTGCCTGCCAGCGTTCCGGCAGCCGCGCGAACGCTTTCGCGGCCATCGTGCGCTCGAGGCCCGCGACGGCGGTGTCGGAGAACGGCACGGTGAGCGCCTCGCCGGCGGTCCCGCCGACGTCGCTCATGTCCTCGTTGAGGTCGATCCGGCGGTCGCGGCGGGTCTTGTCATACGCGGTGTGCCGCAGCGCGGTAAGCAAATACGCGCGGAAGGCGCTGTCCGGGCCCTTCCCGCCACGCAGCGTGTCCAGAACCTTCGAGAACGCCTCCGACACGAGGTCGTCGGCCTCCGAGCTGGACCGCGCGAGCTGGCGGGCGAGGTTGTGCGCGGCACCGCTGTGCCGCTCGTAGAGCGGACCGTAGGACGCGATCTTTCCCGCGCGCACCTCTGCGATCAGCTCGGCGTCACTCTTACCGGAGAGATCGGCGGGAACGGTGGACACGGGGCTCCTTTAAGGCTGCGCGCGCGGCGGACTCCACGCGCCTTACTCCTTACAACGCACACCAAGTGTGACGGATGCGGCGACACTCGTCACGCCGTGGTCCGACAGATGCCTCAGTAGGCGCAGCAAGTTCACCTCCTCGTCTGGTGATTAGCCGAAAAAGATCGGGGAAAACGCGTCACGAGGGGAGTGCCGCCGCGTCCCCTCCGTGATTGGGGAACAAGATCGACACGTACCGGAAGGAGCTGGGGGTTCGGTGGACGTACCGGCGACCGGGGCGCGGTTCGGCTCCGCAGGCGACTCGTCGGGGGACGAGACGCGTGCGAGGTTCGAGCGGGACCGCCATTTGCGGGCATTGCGAGCTCGCTGGCGAACAGCCAGCCTCGCGGCCGGCTGGCGTTTCCCGAGCGACTGGGCATTGCCCGAAGTGGACGCGGTGTGCGCGGCAGTCGTGCGGCACGGCTCGACCGGCGCGGAAAACGCGCTGGCCGGACTGGGCCGGGCGCGGGCCGCGGCGGGAGCGGGGCTGTCGGAAACGCTGTCCGACCTGGCCGCACTGCACGCGGTGCTCGCCGACCCGGACGCGATCGACGGATTCGTCTCGCCGGACGTCGACGCCACTCCGGCCCGGCTGCTCCGCGTAACCGCGCTGGCCTGGGCCGATGTCGCCACCGACCAGCTCGTGCACACGGAAGTCACCGACCCGCTCACCGGCCTGCCGTCCGCGGCGTACCTGCGGACGAGGCTCGGCGAGATCTACCGGGGCGGCGTCAACGAAGCGAACGTGCTGCTCACCGTGTCGCTGGACCTGACGGCGGTGTCCGGTTGGCCTCGGCTGACCGCGATGATCCTCGCCGCGGACGCCGTCCGAGCCGTGTTCGACACCGGCGAGTGCTACGCGACGATCGGTCCGTCCGCGGTCGCGGTGCTGGCCGAACGCAACGAACGCCTGGCCACGCGCGGGGTCGCGTTGCGAAGGGCCCTCAACGAACGCCTTTCGGTGGATCCGCAGCTGCGCGACGTCGCCCGTCCGCTCGTGTCGGCCGTGCGGCTTCCGGGGACCCACGACCGGGCCTGCGAACTGCTGACGGAACTGGCGCACAGCTGAGCCCCGGTCCCCCTTCCCGACCAGCATTCCCGCGTTCGTGCTTTCCTGGTGTGGTGACCAGGACCGTACCCTCCGCCGCCGACGGCGAAGCTCCGGTGAATCGATCCGGGCAGCCCCGGCTGGCTCTGCGCCGATCTCTGGCACGGCTCTCCGTGCGCCCGCGTTCGATGCTCATCTTCGCGGTGTTCCCGCTGCTCGCGATCGCGGTGGGGTTCTGGGGCTGGACGCACGACTGGAACCTCGGCGTGGACAGCGCCGTCTACCGGGCAGGCGCGCTGCAGCTGCTGCGCGGGGACAACCTCTACGACGCGAACACGCTGCCCACCGAACCGGGCTGGGCGCTGCTGCCGTTCACCTACCCGCCGACGGCGGCGCTGCTGTTCGCGCCGCTCGCGCTCGTTCCGGTGCAGGTCGCGTGGGGTTTCCTGACCGTGGTGTCGCTAGGCGCGCTCGCGCTGTCGGTGCGGATCGCGATCGGCGCACTGCCCCGCCCGGCCGCCGACGGACCCCGCTGGTGGGCCTCGCCCGCGCGGTCGACCATCGTGTTCTTCCTGGTCTTCCTCGGCCTGGAACCGGTGTGGCGGACGATCTTCCTCGGGCAGATCAACCTGATCCTGATGGCGATGGTCCTGCTGGACATGCTCGTCATCGGCGCGCGCGGCAGCCGCTGGGGCGGCGTGCTCGTCGGGCTCGCGGCCGCGATCAAGCTGACGCCCATCGTCTTTCTCGGCCATCTGCTCGTCACCGGCCGCTGGAAAGACGCTTTGCGCGGATTGGCGACTTTCGTCGGAATGCAGGCGCTGCTGTTCCTGATCAATCCGCACGATTCGTGGAAATACTGGACCAAGACACTGCCCGACACCGGCCGGATCGGCCCGGTGCACTGGGCGGGCAACCAGTCCCTGAACGCCCTGATGAACCGCGCCACGGACCTGGCCCCGTGGGCCTCGAGCGCGGCGACCGTCATCGGCCTGGTGCTGGCGATTCCGGCGCTGTGGCTGATGTTCCGCTTCCACCGGCGCGGGCAGGCGCTGGCCGCGCTGCTCGTCACAGCGTTCTGGATCTTGCTGATCTCGCCGATTTCCTGGACGCACCACTGGGTCTGGGTCGCGCCGCTGGTCGTGCTCCTAGTGTCCAGGCTGCCGAAAACCACCCCGGCGACCGCGTGGAAACGGTGGCTGGGGACGTTCCTGGTGGCGTTCGTGTTCGTCAGCTGCGTGTTGTTGATCTTGCCGAACGGCCGGAATGTCGAGCTGCATTGGAAGGTGTGGCAGAACATTCTCGGCGACGCTTACATCCTGATGCCGGTGGTCCTGGCGGTGGCGCTGGTCCTGCGGTGGGGCCTGCAGCGGCGTGCGCGCAACCGGGCTCAGCGCGAGTCTGTGGATTCTCCGTAGCCTCTTTGCGCTGGTCGGAGGCTTGCTCACGGTTTTTGTCGGTGGCGACGGTTACTGTCTGGATCGCGGTGGTTACGCGGCCGTCCGGAGCCTGACTCGCGGACGGGCACGGCCTTCGTTCTGATCCGGCGTTTGCCCGGGCAGATCAACCGAATAGTGAGCCCTTGTTACTCCGCTTGACCGCCGTAGAAGTCGCCCAGCGCGGTGCGGGTGTACTGGATCAGCAGATCGGCGTGCGCGAAGTCGTCCGGAAGACAGTCGCGTGCTGCGGTGAGCAACTCGTCGAACCGGAGGGGCGGCGTGACGGTCTTGGCGAGCGGGTGCCGTTCGCGGAGTTGCTTCATCAGCTCGGCGAGGTAGACGACGGCTGAGTTGGAGTCGGTGCTCCAGAGCCAGACGAGCACGTCGCCGAATCCCGCGGGGAAGGCCAGCGGCCGGGTCTCGCCGGTGAGCATCCCGGTGGCCACGCCGGGGAGGCTGGCTTGCCGGAGGGCGTGAAGAACCGGACGCGGGAGAGTGACGGATTCCATCCGGCCATCCTGCTGCAGCGGGCTGGTTGAGGTGGGGTTTCGGTGCCTGGGTGTTGCCGGGGTGTCGCTGTTGAGGCCTGGGTGCTGTTGCGGTGGTCCCCGTTGGGCGGAAGTGGGCGCGCATGGGTGGTTGGCCAGGCCGGTTGGGCGGAACTGCGCGTCGTCACGGTCGGTTTCGCTGGCTCTCGCCCGGTGAATGCAGCTCTCGCCTGGTGAATGCAGCTGTCGCCGATTCAGCGGTCGTCGGCTCAGCTGTCGCCGGCTCGGCTTGAGCGAGCCGATCCCCGCCTTCGCCGCGCTTCTGCCGAGACGCTTCCGCAGGAGCGAGATCCTTCCGGCCGCTGCCCGGCTGCCCCACGGGCGTGCGTGCCGGTTCCCGCCGACCGGCCCATCAAGCCCAGCCATCCCCGATCCGCCCCGCGCCCGTCCACCAGCCGTGTTCGCCGCGCGTCTGCTGGACGGCTCGCGGAGGCGCGAGAGCCTCCCGCGCATCGCCCGCCCGGTCCCGCCAGCCGTGCACGCCACCTCGCCCGGTTCCCGCCAACCCCGCCCGCCCCCAACCGCCAACGTCGTCCCGTCACCCGCCACCTCCGCCGCAGGTCGCCGACGGTCCGCCAGCTCCCGCCCAGTAACCTGGTCTCCGCTATGGACAAACGAACCGGTCTTCCCATCGTCGGCATGGTGGGCGGCGGGCAGCTCGCCCGCATGACGCAGCAGGCGGCGATTTCCCTCGGCCAGTCGCTGAAGGTGCTGGCGGCCGACGAGGGCGACGCGGCGGCCCTCGTGGCGAGCGACGTCGTCATCGGCCATCACACCGACCTCGACGCGCTGATCGACTTCGCCCGCCAGGTCGACGTGGTCACCTTCGACCACGAGCACGTACCCGGCGAGCACCTGCTCACCCTCGCCACCGAGGGCTTCGTCGTCCGCCCCGCGCCCACCGCGCTCGGGTTCGCGCAGAACAAGCTCGTGATGCGCGAGATGATGGCCGGCCTCGGCGTGCCCGGCCCCGCGTTCGCCGAAGTGTCCACTGTGGACGATGTGGTGACGTTCGGCGACGAGCACGGCTGGCCGGTGGTGCTGAAGGCGTCGCGCGGCGGGTACGACGGCCGGGGCGTCTGGATGCTCGACACCGCGCAGCAGGCCCGCGAGACCGTTCCCGAACTCCTCGAAGCGGGCACCGAACTGCTGGTCGAGGAGAAGGTCGCGATGAAGCGCGAGCTGTCCGCGCTGGTCGCGCGCTCCCCGTTCGGCCAGGGCGCGGCGTACCCGGTGGTCGAGACCGTGCAGACGAACGGCATCAACACCGAGGTCCTCGCCCCCGCGCCGGGGCTGGCCGAGTCGCGCGTGCACGAGGCGCAGGAGCTGGCACTGCGCATCGCGTCGACGCTGGACGTCACCGGGCTGCTCGCGGTCGAACTGTTCGAGACCGAGACCGGCCTGCTGGTCAACGAACTGGCGATGCGCCCGCACAACTCCGGCCACTGGACCATGGACGGCTCGCGCACCTCGCAGTTCGAGCAGCACCTGCGCGGCGTCCTGGACTACCCGCTCGGCCGCACCGACCTGATCGCGCCCGCGTGCGTGATGGCGAACGTGCTCGGCGCGGACGTCTCGCCGCAGATGAGCCCGGACGAGCGCGTCCACCACCTGTTCGCGCGGTTCCCCGAGGTGAAAATCCACCTCTACGGCAAGCAGGACCGGCCGGGCCGCAAGCTCGGGCACGTCAACTTCGTCGGCGACCGCATGGACGACCTGCGCGATCGCGCGCTGCTGTCCGCGCACTGGCTGTCCCACGCCGTCTGGCTCGACGGCTACGAGATCCACTGAAGGGGAACACAATGGCGCCGCAGGTGGGCGTGATCATGGGCAGCGACTCCGACTGGCCGGTGATGGAGGCCGCGGGGCAAGCGCTGGACGAGTTCGGCGTCGAGTACGAGGTCGGCGTCTACTCGGCACACCGCACCCCGCAGCGGATGCTGGACTACGCGAAGTCCGCGGCCGACCGGGGCATCCGCACGATCATCGCGGGCGCGGGCGGTGCCGCGCATCTGCCGGGCATGGTCGCGTCGGCGACGGTGCTGCCGGTGATCGGCGTGCCGGTTCCGCTGAAGTACCTGGACGGCATGGACTCGCTGCTGTCGATCGTGCAGATGCCCGCGGGCATCCCGGTCGCGACCGTGTCCGTCGGCGGGGCGCGCAACGCCGGCCTCCTCGCGGTCCGCATCCTCGCCGCCGCTGACCTGCAGCTGCAGGCGAAACTGACGCAGTTCCAGGAGGATCTGGAGCAGCTGGTGCTCGACAAGGACGCCAAACTCCGCGAAAAAGCGGGCAAGTAGCGCGCGGATGCCGGTCCGGAACCGGCATCCGCACCCACTTCCAGGCTCAAGCCGGGTCAGGCAGCTGCTTCCGCAGTTCGCGCTTCAGCACCTTGCCCGCCGCCGAGACCGGGATCTCCGCCACGAAATGCAGTTCCCGCAAGCGTTTGTACGGCAGCACCTTCTCGTTCACCGCCGCCATCAGCTGCTCGGCGTCCACTGAGGAATCCGGCCGCCGCACCACGAACGCCACCGGCAGCTCGCCGACCTCCGGACTGGGCCGCCCGACCACCGCCGCCGACAGCACGCCCGGCGACGCGCTCAGCAGCTCCTCCAATTCACGCGGAAAGACGTTGTACCCCTTGTACAGCAGCATGTCCTTCTTGCGATCCACAATGGACAGATAGCCGTCCTCGTCGAGTACGCCGATGTCGCCGGTGTGCAGCCATCCGTCGACCAGCGCCGCGGCGGTCTCTTCCGGACGGTTCCGGTACCCGCGCATCACCTGCGGCCCGCGCAAGCACACCTCGCCCTCTTGCCCCGGCGGCAACGGCTCCTCGCTCCCGTCCGCGACGAGCTTGACCTCAGTGTCGAAGATCGGCCTGCCGACCGACCCGACCTTGCGTACGCCGGACCGGTAGCTCGGCGAGATCACCGCGCCCATCGTCACCTCGGTGAGCCCGTATCCCTCGGCGATCACGACGTCAGGGAACCGCTGGTGCAGCGCGCGGATCATCTCGTGGCTCATCGGCGCGGCGCCGGAGCCGATGTTGCGCACCGACGACAGGTCAGCAGTGTGGAACGCAGGCGTCGCCAGCAACGCCGCGAACAGCGCGGGCGCGCCGCCGATAGTCGTGACCTGCAGTCGCTCAGCGTCCGCGACATACGCCGCCGGATCGAACCGGGCATGCAGCACGGTCGTGCCACCGCCCATCAGCGGACCGTTGAGCCCGGCGATCACACCCATCGCGTGGAACCACGGCGTCAAGTTGATCGCGGTGCCGGTGCCAAGCCGGGTCGGCCATTCGTCCGGGCTGCCGACCTGGTCGATCGTCAGGTCGCCGTTCGCGTCGAGCGCCGGTACCGAGCCGGTCGACCAGCACGTGTGCTGCAGCGTGTTCGTGACGACGTTGCGATGCGTGAGCTCGACGCCCTTGGACCGCCCAGTCGTGCCACCCGTGTAGGCGAGATGCGCGAGGTCGTGGTCCACATCGATCGCGACGTCAGGCCTGGTCGCAGGCTGGTCAGCGAAGAACTCGCGGAACTCCACGCTCCCCTCGCCGAGCTCGCCGGCAGGCGAGACGACGATCGTGAGCCGCGCCGGAATCCGGCCAGCGACCGCCGCGAGCGTGCCCGCGACCGGCCCGAACGTCACCACCGCAGCGGCCCCGCAGTCAGTGAGCTGGAAGGCAAGGTCATCCGGCGGAAGCAGCGGATTCGTCGGACTGAACGTCGCCCCCGCCAGCAGAATGCCGTGGTAGGCGATCGGATACGCGAGACAGTTCGGCAGATGCACGGCGACCACATCGCCCCGCCCGATGCCGCGGGCGAGCAACGCCTGCGCGAACCGGCAGGCGGCCTGCCAGGTCTGCGCGAACGTGAGCTGGTCGTCGCCCATCGCGAACGCGACGCGATCGCCGTAGCGCGTCGCGGCACCGGCGAGCACCGAACCTATCGGCACCCGGGGGTAGTCAAGAGAAGCGGGCAATCCGGGCGGCGGGGTCGACGCAGTGGCAGCCATCACGTGACCATACGAACCGTGAGGCCGAGGACACAAGCAGCGAGCCGCCGCGTTCGGTGTGAACGCGGGCTAACATCGGGGGACTTTCTCCCGTTTCGCTGCAGAAGAGGTGACTGAAGGTGGCCGAGGGCCTGTATCAGCTGGCCGAAGAGCACGAGGAACTGCGCGCCGCGGTCCGGGCTCTAGCCGAAAAGGAGATCGCCCCGTACGCGGCGGAGGTCGACGAACAGGAGCGCTACCCGGTCGAGGCCAACCAAGCGCTCGTCAAGGCAGGCTTCAACGCCGTCCACATCGGCGAGGAATACGACGGCCAGGGCGCAGACGCCATCGGCGCATGCATCGTGATCGAGGAAGTCGCCCGCGTCGACGCGTCGGCATCGCTCATCCCGGCAGTCAACAAGCTGGGCACCCAGCCGATCATCCTGTCCGGTTCGGAAGCCCTGAAGAAGCTGGTCCTGCCGTCCATCGCAGCGGGCGAAGCGTCCGCGTCCTACGCCCTGTCCGAGCGCGAGGCCGGTTCGGACACCGCGTCAATGCGCACCCGCGCCCGCCTCGACGGCGACCACTGGGTCCTCAACGGCACCAAATGCTGGATCACCAACGCCGGCGAATCGTCGTGGTACACGGTGATGGCGGTAACCGATCCCGACGCGGAAAAGAAGGCCAACGGCATTTCCGCGTTCGTCGTGCACAAGGACGACCCAGGCTTCTCGGTGGGCCCGAAGGAAAAGAAGCTGGGCATCAAGGGTTCCCCAACCCGAGAGATCTACTTCGAAAACTGCACCATCCCCGCGGACCGCATCATCGGCGAACCGGGCACCGGCCTGAAAACCGCCCTGCGCACCCTGGACCACACCCGCCCGACCATCGGCGCGCAGGCCCTCGGAATCGCCCAGGGCGCCCTGGACGCAGCCGTCGCATACGTCAAGGAACGCAAGCAATTCGGCAAGGCAATCGCGGAATTCCAAGGAATCCAGTTCATGCTGGCCGACATGGGAACGAAAATCGAAGCCGCCCGCCACCTGGTGTACGCCTCCGCGGCGTCCTCCGAACGCGGAGACAAGCGCGCCAGCTTTACTGCGTCTGCAGCCAAGGCTTACGCGTCTGACGTAGCAATGTCGGTAACGACGGACGCAGTGCAACTGTTCGGCGGCGCAGGCTACACCCGAGACTTCCCAGTCGAACGAATGATGCGCGACGCGAAGATCACGCAGATTTATGAAGGCACGAACCAAATCCAAAAGGTCGTAATGGCGCGGTCCCTGCTGAAGGGCTGAGCTCCCGACGGTCTGCTGAAGAGCCCCACTACCCCAGATCGGGTGGTGGGGCTCTTCTTGTGCTCGATCCTGCCGTCTCCGGATGCGTGACTGGCTACAGTTACGACCGGGAGACTTTGACGTCGCAGGGGAGAGACTGTCGAATGAAGGTGCGCTTCGCTAGTTTGACCGCTGCTGCGGTGGTAGGGGTTGCGTTCGTTGCGGGGTGTTCCGGAAGCCCTACGTCAGTCCCGGATCTTGGCTCAGCTACTGGGAAGACGCCGCAGCAACCGTAGCGGACATGGCCATCGCCAACCTGAAGCACAGGCGGGTGCGTGACCCATGTGGCGCGTCGCTGTCTTTGCGCCACGGTCGCCCCTGCTCGGGTCCGGTGCACGGTGGGGTGAGTTTGTCAGTTTCCGTCACCTCGCTGTGAGCAGGTGGTTACAGTGACAGTCGGAGGGGCCTCAGGACTGGTTGCCTGGTCAAGAGGTGGTGCGCGGTGCACGGGAGGGTGGGCATGGCTGAGAACGACCCAGGGAAAGCGATAGAAACGACGGGGTGGTTGACCGGGCTGCCGATCACCGTCGTGGGTGCGGCGATGAACGTGGCCAAAGGGGTGTCGGACGCTGCTGCTGTCGCATCTGCCACGCAGGCTGGGGCCGGGTTCACCTTGAGTCCAGATGAGGCGCGTTCACTGCTCGACCGGGCGAAGCGACTTCGCGACAATGCCATGAAGATGAGGTCGAGCGCGGAAGCGTTAACACTTCTTACGCCGCCTGCGCAGGATCCGGGGAGTATCGGGTTCAATCAGCAGGCGGTCAAGACCTTCGCGGCGGGTAAAGACTCGAATGAGCAGGTGTACGGCTACATGGTGGAATTGATCGGCCGATTAGAAAAGGCCATGGGCATAGTCCACGAGTCGGACGGTCAAGCGGCTGCGGACGTGAAGAATGTTGGCAGTGGTGGTCAGGGCAAGGGGATCGTCGGATGAAGGCGCAGTTCGTTGCCGTGGCTGTTGGTGTGGTCGCGGCAGTCGCGTGCGTTTCGGGATGTTCAGGTGGTTCGGGGTCGGGTGGGTCTCCCGCTTCGGTAAGCGCTCCAGTTTCGCCCTCGGCCACAGGGAAGACGCTGCCTTATGCAGGTGCCCCGAAGGTCGAGAATCCATTGCCGGATTCGGTGCTGTCGGCGCATCCGTGCGATAGTGCGCTCACCCCGGATCAAGTGGGCGCGGCTCTGACTCAAAAACCGCGGGGCGAACATGACGACAAGCCTGAACTCGGTGCGCAGTGCCATTGGATCAACAGTGATGTCGGTGCTGGCGTAAGCGTAATTTATGTCACCAAGGTGACGGACGGACTGAGTGCGGTTTACGCGAATACGAAACCGCAGTCTACGGTGTGGCGCCCCCTTTCGCCTATTCAGGGACTTCCGGCGGTTGCCCACTCAACGTATAGCACCGAAGGATCCAAGTCGTTTTGTCAAGTAAGCGTCGGTATTAGTGACAAATATACCGTTGGTGTTTCGGTTAATCTCAGCCCGGCGAAGGTCGGCGCACAGCATGATCCATGTGATGCCGCTACGCAGGTCGCTGGAATGGTGGTCACCAATCTGAAGCAGAAGGCGGGTGCGTGACCGGTGGGGTTCTTCGACTTCATCGGTGACGGAGCCAAGTGGATTGGCGACCGTATCAGTGACGCGGATGACTGGGTCAATGATCGGCTCAAGGACGCCGGTGGTTGGTTTTCCGACTTCTACCACGGAAACCTCGGCGACCAAGCCGTTCCGGCTCCGGCGATTGTGCAGCAGGTTCAGCAAGGGCCGGGGACATCGTCGTGGGACAGTGGCAGTTCCACGGTTCAGAAGATGATCCAGGAGCACAACCAGAACAGCGACGACGCGCAGCAGATCACCACCATGCTCGAATCTGTCTGGACCGGCGACGGTGCGGATGCGGCTCGCGCGAGGCTCAGGCCCTTGTCTGATGCCTCGGCTACCTCTGCGCAGGCTTACGTCGTTAATGGACAGCAGCTGGTCGATACCACGCACGGCTACAACGACATGAAGATCGCGCTGCAGTCGATGCCCCCGACGCCCCCACACAAGAATCTTTGGGACCAGGGGACTCCGTGGGACACCGATACCGAGAAGCAGATCAACGAGTACAACGCGGCGGCTAACCACAACGTTGAGCGGTATCAGAAGTACGCGGACCAGGCCAAGACCAACGGTCAAGGGCTGAATAGCAATTACGGTCAGGTTTCCGGATTCGACGGGCAGAATCTCAAGATCGATTCTGGTGGCGATCACGCGAAGGGTAAGCACGAGAAGGCTTACCGGGGGCCGGGGCGGGATTCTGGTGGGCCGGGGCGTGGGCCTGGGGCCAGTGGCGGGGTTGGGAACTGGCCGGGAGGCAGCGAGGCCGGGACCAGCGGGCCTGGGACTAGTGGGTCCGGGACGAGCGGGCCGGGGACTAGTGGGCCTGGGGTCGCTGGTCCTGGCAGCAGTGGCGCGGGGAGCAGTGGGGCGGTTAGCGGAACTGGCGGGGTGCCGTTCCATCCGGGGAGTGCGGGAAGCGGCGGGACGTACCCGGGGAGCACCGACGGGACGTCGACGTCTGGGTGGACGCCGCCGTCGGTTGATCGGGCCGGAGGGGCCAATTGGACACCTCCGACGTCGACGCCGACCTCCTGGGGGACTGGGGGCGGTAGCAGCAGCAACAGCAGCGTTGGCGGCTGGGCACCCGGCGGGTTTGGGCCGCTCGGCGGGGGCGGCGAAGCGGGAACTGGTGGTCGCGGCGGCGGGATTGCGGCGCGGCTTGGCGGGGGCGTAGGCACAGGAGCGGGCGCCGGAGTGGGTGCGGGGGAAGAGGGCCGCGCAGCGGCAGTCGCGGCGGGGAAGGGTGCGGCTGGAGCCAAGGGGAGCCCGGGGATGGGTGGCGTGGCCGGCGGCGGAAAAGGCAAAGGCGAGGAAGACAAAGAACACCAGCGCAAGTACGGAATCGAAGACGACTCCGCGTTCTCTCTCGTCGACGAGAACGGCGAGCGGGCCCTCGATCCGCGCACTGGGCTGCCCCCGACACCCCCGACGATTGGTGGTTGAGGGGTTCGATGACGATCATCGACAGGCCGTTGCGGATGCCGCGGCCGGTGTTTTTGGCGCTTTGGCACGCTGAGGACCTCGGGAAAGCACCGGTGGTGGTTGAGGACACGCCGATGTACTTGACCGAGGAAGGTGCGGCCGAAAGGGCGAAGCGGACGCGGGATCTTCTTGCGCAGCTTGGCGAAACAGCGGCGGAAGCGTTGCGTGGCACGTTAAAGCTGCTCGCTACCGCGCGGCATGAGGTGTACGGGTGGACTGACTTCGGCACTCACCAAGAGGACAACGGGGCGATTCTCGTTGCGGCAAAAGGGCAAGAAGCCGTGCGGTTGATTACGGACGCGGAATCTGTCCAGCTTGACCCGGTGTCACCCCGCGAGTTGGCGGCTTGTTTGGTCATGGCGATGCCGGACTGTCCTCCGGCGGCGGTTCGGGCGATGCAGGTCAGCCGGGAGTATTACGACGGGGGCGGCAGCGCGGATCCGCTGGCGGAGGAGGGGGGCGACGCGGACGAGTTGCGGTATCTGATGCGGGCGCCGCGTGACGCGGTGCATCAGCTGCATGCCGCGGTCCGGGACGAGACGGGCGGGCGCCGGTACAGTTCGCCGTTGTCGGTCATCGACCTCAGCGGGCGGGGGCGGGTGCTGAGCTTCCAGAGCACAAGGGATGGCGCCGCGCGGATCAGTGTCTACCCGGGAAACCGGGCGTCCTTGATCGATGCGGTGGATCGAACGCTCGCCGGCCTGCGATAAAAACTAGTAACCGCGTTTCCCTTTCTCGTGTTCCGCGTTAACCATTGCGTCGGGTTCACAGAGAGGTGAAACGGTATGGGCGTACGCGCGTTCGGACGAGGCATGGTCCTCCTGGCGGCGACGGTGGTCGCGCTCGGCGGCGGCACCGCGGTGGCATCGGGGGCAACCGGGAAAGAACCGACCGGGCCGGTGCAGCCGAACATCATCGCTGCGGCGATTTACTCGGTCGGGCAGCCGACGATCGCGCCGCCGGGGGCCAACGACTGGAACTGCAAACCCTCTGCCGAGCATCCGAACCCGGTGTTGCTGTCCAATGGCACCACGGCCAACGCGTACGAGAACTGGGCGAATCTGTCCCAGAAGCTCGCCAACGCGGGGTACTGCGTGTTCGCGGGGAACTTCGGCGGGTCGCCGGGGGCGTTCCTGCAGACGGTCGGGCCGGTGGCGGGGACCGCGGGTCAGCTGGCGACCTTCGGGGACAAGATTCTGAAGGCGACGGGGGCTTCGAAGCTGGACGTCGTCGGGCATTCGCAGGGCGGGATGAACCCGCGTTACTGGATCAAGTACCTCGGCGGCGCCAGCAAGATCGGCAAGCTGATCGGGCTGTCCCCGTCCAATTACGGCACCAACCTGTTCGGCCTGCTGACCGCGATCCAGGCGATTCCGCCCGCGCGTGACCTGGTGGGGGTGGCTTGCGCGGCTTGCAACGAGCAGTCCACCGGGTCCGCGTTCCTCAACGACCTCAACGCGGGCGGAGACACTGTCCCGGGCGTCGACTACACGGTCATCCAGACCAGGTATGACGACGTTGTCACGCCCTACACCAACGCCTTCCTCAAGCCCGCGCCCAACGTGAAAAACCTCGTCCTCCAGGACGTCTGCGGACTCGACTACACCGACCACCTCGGCATCACCTACGACCCGATCGCGCAGCGCGAGGTGCTCAACGCGCTCGACCCGCAGCACGCGAAGAGGCCCAGCTGCGTGTTCGTGCCCCCGGTGATCAGCTGAGATACCCCCGCCTCGGGGTAAAAACGCGAACACTTTCGCCGACTTGATTGCGCCGGCTCCGGCCGCGATGTCACAGTCGGTGACATGTTCTGGCTGCTCCCCGACACCTGGACGCCGCACGACGAGGCCGAGCTGGTCGCCGGATGGCGGCTCTGGCTCGAGCTGAGCGACCGCGCGTGGCCCACCGCGTCGTGGGACGGCACCCCGTCCGGCGCGGTGGGCCCGTTGCGCGAACTGCTCGACGCGTGCGACGAAATCGAGCGCACCTGCCGGGAAACGGCCGAGCCGTCCGCGGAGTTCACGGACCTCGTTCAGCCGCTCGTGCTGTGCGCGAGCGCGGTCATCTGCCTCTGGTGGGACGACCACGCCCCGCTCGACTCCACCCGCGCCAAAGCGCTCCACGAGGACCTGCGCCGCTTTTCGGCCCTCGCGGAGCGCGTCCTCACGCTGTTGTCCGCCCACGGCGGCTGGACGGAGCTCGACGCGGCCCGCCGCCACCCGGCTTGAGCCGGTATTCGGCGAAACTGCTCACCAGCGTGCCTTCGCCTTGGGTTAGTGCGGGCAAGGCCTGTTCCAGTTCGTGTGCGGAGGCGGCCGGAAGGTGTCCGTCCACAGTGCATCGGTCACCGGTGATCACTGGCTCTCCGGGTACTGTGCGAAGTTCGACGAGTTTGCGCAGCACCGCGCTGGTCGCGGAAGCGGGTGCTTCGATCTCGAACGCGTGGACCGGTTCGTACACTCGCGTTCCGGCCTGGCGCAACGCTTCCTGCAGCACCAACCGGGTCATGCCGCGGAAATCCCCGGCGGTGCTGGCTGGCGGGTAGAACGCGGTATCGGTCAAGGTGACCACGCAGTCGATTACTTCCCGGCCGTGCAGGCCTTCGCGGAGGATTTCGTGCACGGTGTCTTCGACGGCTTTGTGAAACGACAGCGGTAGCGAGCCGAGTTCGACTTCCAGCCGGTAGTCGGTGCCGGAACCAGGTGGACCAGGGTCGACGCGAAGTCCGACTGTGGCCCAGAAGAACACGCGCTCGTCGGGGGCGGGGTGGCGTACGCGGTGTCCTGTCCCGTGTAGACGTTCGACTAGCAGCGGGCGTGATTCCTCGAATTCGGCGGCGATACCGAACTCTTCGGTGAGCGTTGCCCGAATTACTTCCTTCTGTACTTCGCCATACAAACGGACGGTGATTTCCTGATCCTGTCGGCGGATGCTGATCAGCGGGTCCTGTTCGGACAGTCGCGTCAGCGCGGTGTACAGCGCGCTGGTCTGGTCGGGATCGACCGGGTACACGAGCGTTTCCAGGCTTGGCGGGGCGAAGAACCGGTTCTGGGAAAGATCGGCGCTGTCGCCCAGCCGGTCGCCGATCCGGATCTCTGGCAAACCCCAGACGCGTGCGACATCCCCGGCCAGCGCCTCGCCGGACACCGGGGTCGCGCCGTGTTCGAACACCCGCACTGCGGACGGGCAGCCGACGCCTTCCGTGCCCAAGCGTCGGAACGGCACCGGTCGGCGCACCGCCAGCGAGCCGGAGAACATTCGCACGTAAGCGATTTTCTCGCCAGAACGGCCGCGTTCGATCTTGAAGACGGTGGCGTCGAGAGGTCCGTCCGCGCGGCGTTCGCGGGACGGCAGCAGTTCGTAAACTCCGGAGATGAGGTCGCGCACGCCAGCTCCGGTGACGGCTGAACCGAAGAAGACCGGATACACCGAGGCTGCGGCGACCTGACGCGCCAACGCATCGCGGTAATCCATTGAGGACGCGTTACCGGCCACATAGGACTCGAGGAAGACGTCATCGCCAGCGAGTGCGTCCGCTAGGCGCTCGTCGAAGGGCAGCGATGTCGGGCGGGCATCGGCGGTGCCGATCCCGGTCACCGTGCTCATCGCGACACAGCGCGGGGAAAGCTTGGTACGCAAGGATTCCAGCAACGAGTTTTCGCGAGCACCGGTGCGGTCGATCTTGTTCACGAACACGAGCACCGGAATGCCGAGCCGGACGAGCGTGCGCATCAGCACGCGGGTCTGAGCTTGCACGCCTTCCACCGCGGACACCACGAGCACCGCGCCGTCGAGCACGCCGACGGCGCGTTCGACCTCCGCGATGAAATCCGGGTGGCCAGGGGTGTCCACGAGGCTGAGCCGGTGGCCGGGCGTGCTGACCGCTACGACGGCGGACTTGATGGTGATGCCGCGCCGGCGTTCGAGGTCGAGCGAATCGGTCTGGGTGTCGCCGTCGTCGACCCGACCGGCGTGGTCGATCACGCCGGTCTCGAACAGCAGACGTTCGGTGAGGCTGGTTTTACCTGCGTCGATGTGCGCCAGGATGCCGATGGTCAGTGCTTTCATGCGTGCGGAAGTCCTCAGATACGGGTGACAGGCCGAACTGGGGTCGATCGGACTGTCGGCGCATCGGGGCTCCTCGCACGTCAAAAACCGGAAAACACGGCCGCGAGCAGGCGGCCACTCGCGGATATCGGCACGGTAGCGCCGGGCCGGGCGCGGTGTACAGCGAGTTTTCGGTGCCTGTCGGTTTCCTGTCGATCACTGGCTGACACCCCCGCGGCGGTGTTCGGTGCCCTACCGTGAGTCGGATCAGTTGAATTTTCACCTACTGGGAGCTGTCTCCATGTTGACTCGAGTCAAGGACGTCGCGCTGCTGCTCGGCCGCATCGGCATCGCGGTGGTGTTCTTCGCCCACGGCCTGCAGAAATGGGACAGCGGCGTGGGCGCGACCGCCGACATGTTCAGCCAGATCGGCATCCCGCTGCCGAGCGTCTCCGCGTTCCTGGTGATCGTGCTCGAACTGCTCGGCTCGATCGCGTTCGTCGTGGGCTTCCTGCTGCCGGTGGTCGCGATCGGCTACGCGATCAACATGGCCGGCGCGCTGATCTCGGTGCACGCGGCACACGGCCTCACCGGTGAGGGCGGCTACGAGCTGGTGCTGGTGCTCGGACTCACCGCGCTGGCGCTGGGCTTCAACGGTGGCCGGCTGTCCCTGGACCACGTGCTCTTCCGCCGTCGCCGTCAGGGTGCGGGAGAACTGCAGAACGCCTGAGTACGTCGTGAGTGGTGGCACCGGTGAGGACCGGCGCCACCCACTCACGAGGTCAGGTCGGCGGTGGTGCGTTCGGCCTCGCGGCGGGCGGACAGTTTCGCCGGGTCGGCGTTCGTCACCTGGACCAGGTGCGCGCTGGCGGCGAGCGGGACGAGCAGGCCGTCGAGTACGCCGTCCGGCACCGTCCAGTCCATCGTGGACAAAACTCGGTCGGCAGCGGTCAGGCCGAGTTTTGCCGCGCGGGCAGTGGCTTCCGCCCACACTTCGTCCACAGTGGAGGAACCGAGCGCCGGGGTGTCGCCGGTGGCCGGCTGCGTCGGGAAGAACTGGTCGCCGGACATCCGCGCCTCGGAGAGGTAGTCGAGCGCTCCGCCGGACGGCGGCGTCGAGAGGCCGCGGCCCATCGGGTCGAGCGACACCACCGCGACGGCCGGGGCGTCGATCTCCTCGTCCGGGCTGGTGAACACGACCCGCGCCCCCTCGGGCTCCGCGACCACGCGGGCACCGCACCACCACGCGCCGAGCAGCACGCCCGCGGTCTGCCAGTGCGCGGGCAGCCGCACCGCGACGGCGTCGCCCGGCTCCACGTCGAACTCGTCGACCAGCCAGTTCGCCGTTTTCGCGGCCCAGTTCTGCATCGTCGCCACGGACAGCTCGACCCGGCTGCCGAGCCGGTCGTCGTAGTGCGTGATCAGCGGTTTCGCCGGCGAGGCAAGAAGCGGGCGCAGCAGCTGCTCGGTGAGGCTCATGTCCTCAGGCTAGTCGCGGCGTCAGTCGACGCAGGGCACGCCCGGGATTCCCGAGTCCAGGCCCTGCGGCACCGCGCCGGCCGCCGCACCGCCGCCTCCGTTGCCTCCGGTGCCCCCGGTGGTGGTGCGTCCGGCCAGTCCGGCCACGAACTTCTGCACCGCGGCCGGGTCGACCTCGACGATGCTCTGCCCGTCCTCGCTGCGGCCGTTCGTGGTGATCACCGGGATCGTCGCGAAGGCCAGGTCGCCGGACGCGACGCCCTTGACCTGCTGGGCGAATTCGAGCACGTCGAGGCTGTCGTCGAGGACGAACGACCGGTGCACCGCGTCCATCAGGCTGTTCAGCGTGCTCGGATTGGCGAGCGTGCCCGCGGACAGCACCTTGCGCATCGCCGAGGACAGGAACGCCTGCTGCCGCTTGATCCGGTCGAGGTCGCCGTTCGGCAGGTTCTTGCGCTGGCGCACGAAGGACAGCGCCTCGCCGCCGCTCACCGTCTGCACGCCGCGGCGGAAGTTCGCCCCGGAGTCCTTGTCCGACGTCGCGTGGTTGAGGCACACCGGCACGCCGCCGACCGCCTCGGTGATCAGATAGAACCCGAGCAGGTTGATCTCGGCGTAGTGGTCGATGCGCGCCTGGGTGAGGTCCTGCACGGTCTGGACCAGCGCCCGTCGTCCGGCGGCGTCCGAATCGCGCGCGATCTTCGCCTGGTCGTGCTCGCCCTGTGCGCGTTCCTCCTGCTCAGCGTGCGCCTTGGCGACGCCGTACGCGGAGTTGATCTTCGCTTTGCCGCGGCCCGGAACGTCGACCCAGCTGTCGCGCGGGATCGACACCGCGGACGCCTTGCCGCCGTTCTTCGGGATCCGCAGCAGGATGATGGTGTCGGTGTTGATCCCGGCTTTGTCCTCGGTGCGCAGCGACTTCAGCATGCTCAGCGGGAGCGGATTGCCCTGCTGGTCGGTGCGCGCGTCGCTGCCGACGAGCAGGATGTCGGTGCCGCCGTCGTCGGCGGGCGGGGCCGGGGGTTCGCCGGCGCGCGGGGTGAGGACGTCGGCGGTCGCGACGTTGTCCTGCAGCTTGTCCTTGGTGACGTACGCGTAACCCGTGCCGCTCAGCGCGAGCAGGGAGACGAGGCCGATCGCGACGCGGCGCGTGATCCGGGTGGCCCGGCCCGTGCGGCGCGGCGTCTCCGGCGGCGGAGCGGGGCTCGACGGCTGGGGGAGTTCGACGCGCGGGTGCGGGGAGGGCTTCCATTCGGGAGCGGCTTCCTCTTCCGCGGCGGCACCTTCGGAGCTGGCGGCGGCTTCAGTGCTGCTGGCACCCTCGGCGCTGGCGACACCCTCGGTAACCGGCTCGGTTTCCTCGGCCGCGGTGTCCTCGGTCACCTCTTCGGCTACGGGCTCAGCGGCAGCGTGCTTCGGCTCCGTCGTTCCGTCGGATCCGCGGTCCGAGGCGTCGGAAACCGCCGGACTGTCGGCGGAATCCGCCGTCCGGTCCGGTTTGTCCTGGTTTTCGCTCACCCCGGTTACCTCCCCGTTCACCAGCGTACGGCCTGCGGCGCGCCGGCACGCTGGGTGCTCGACTCTAGTTGACGCAGGGGACATCGCCCGCCGTGATGAGCGGCGCGGGTGAGTTCGAGGGTCCGGACGAAGGCGGTCCGGACGGGGGCGACGAGGGCGGTGCGGCAGGCGGGGCCGAGGACGTCGAGGCCGGCGCTCCGGCCGTGTCGCGCGCGTCCTTGCCGAGGATCACCCGGACGTGCCCGGCGGCGACGTCGGCGTCCGGTTCGGCCTGCGCGTTGCTGCCGAGGGTTTGGCGGACGAGATCGGCGGCGGCCTCATCGGACGGGTGGTAGCGCAGCACGGTGGTCGCGCGGGTGGACAGCTTCGTGCTCGTGCCGAGCTGGAAACCCTTGCCCTGCAACAGACTCCGCACCTGATCGGCGGCACCCGAACCGGAGCCGTCGAACAGTTCGACGGTGACCTTTTCGGCTCCCGGCAGCGGCGCGTTACTGGGTTCCGGTGCGCTGCCGTCGGAGGTCAGCCGGTTGATCTCGGCGCGGACCTTCGCCGGGTCGACGCGCAGCACGTCCGCGCCGCCCATCACCGCGTTGCCCTCGGTGGGGATGGTGTGGAACTCGACGTTGCCGCCGGTCAGCCCGCGCATCTGCTCGACGAACTCGGAGAGGTCCCAGCCCGCGGACAGCACCACGGATTTCTTCACCGCCTCGATGAGCTGCGCGATCCGCACCGGGTTGGCCAGCACGTCGGACGAGAGCACCTTGGTCGCCAGCCCGGACAGGAACGCCTGCTGGCGCCCGATCCGGTCGAGGTCGCCGTTCTGCAGGCCGTAGCGCTGCCGGACGAACGCGAGCGCCTGCACACCCTCGATGGTCTGCTTCCCGGCGGGCAGGTCGACGCCCGACTTCTTTTCCTTCACCGGGTTCTTGAGGCACACCTGCACGCCGCCGATGGCCTTCGTGACCTCGTAGAAGCTGGCCAGGTTGA
This sequence comes from Amycolatopsis sp. NPDC004079, assembly GCF_040610415.1. NCBI lineage: Bacteria > Bacillati > Actinomycetota > Actinomycetes > Pseudonocardiales > Pseudonocardiaceae > Amycolatopsis > Amycolatopsis sp. NPDC004079. The sequence continues at coordinate 64,271 of NZ_JBEXMH010000036.1, forward strand.
CCTCGGCGTAGCGGTCGATCATGCCCGGTTTGCCGATGAACTTCTCGAGCGTCGCGACGAGGTTCTTGCGTCCGGCGAGCTTGGCTTTCTCGTCGACGTCCTTGAGGTCGGCGTTGCCCTTGGCCTGCAGCGTCTTGGCGGTGTCGTTGTAGGCGTAGACGTACGCGCTGTTCAGCTTGTGCTTGCCGAAGCCGCCGGTGATCTCGACGTAGGAGTCGCGCGGGAAGGAGATGGCGATCGCGTGCTCCCCGTTCTGCGGGATGTGCACGAGAATCATCGTGTCGGTCTGCTTTTCGCCGTCGGACTCGCCGGCGTGCAGCATGTCGAGCACCTCGCGGGGCAGCGGGTTGCCCTGCGCGTCGGTGCGGCTGTCCTGGCCGACCAGGAGGATGTCAATAGCGCCGTCGAGCGGTTTCGCGTGCGGCTGCTGTTCGCCGAAGATCGCCGTGGTGGAGAAACCGGACTGCGGGTCGCCGATGAACTGCCAGCCGTACCAGGTCAGCGCGAGCACGACCACGGACACGACGGACATCAGGATCTTCCCGCTTCGCCGCAGCACGACGACCACGCCGCGACCGCGGTGCACCGGCAGCGGTGTCCCCGGCCATTCGGCCACTGTTCCTCCCCAGGATGCCCGCGCTTTTCGCGCTTTGCCCGACTCTACCGACTCTCGAGTGAGCCACCCGTAGGCTGGTGGCGAGAGTGCCCGGTCGGGCGGAAGGGTGGATGAGGATGCGGGTCCTGGTCACCGGCGGTGCCGGGTTCATCGGTTCGCACTACGTGCGGCAGGTGCTGTCGGGGGCGTATCCGACGCTGGCCGACGCCGAGGTCGTAGTGCTCGACAAACTCACTTACGCGGGCAGCGAGGCGAATCTCGCCCCGGTCGCCGACAGCGCGCGGCTGCGCTTCGTGCGCGGCGACATCTGCGACACCGCACAGGTCACCGAGCTGATGCGCGGCGTCGACCTGGTCGTCCACTTCGCCGCGGAGTCCCATGTGGACCGCTCGATCCTCGGTTCGGCGGACTTCGTGCTCACCAACGTGCTCGGCACGCAGACGTTGCTGCAGGCCGCGCTCGAGGCGCAGGTCGGGAAGTTCGTGCACGTCTCGACGGACGAGGTGTACGGGTCCATCCAGGACGGTTCGTGGTCGGAAGACCACGTGCTGGAGCCGAATTCGCCGTACTCGGCCTCGAAGGCTTCGTCGGATCTGATCGCGCGCTCGTACTTCCGCACGCACGGGTTCCCGGTGTGCGTCACGCGGTGCTCGAACAACTACGGCCCGTACCAGTTCCCGGAAAAGGTCATCCCGCTCTTCGCGACGAACCTGCTGGACGGCAAGAAGGTCCCGCTGTACGGCGATGGTCTGAACATCCGCGACTGGCTGCACGTGGACGACCACTGCCACGGAATCCAGCTGGTCGCCGACGGCGGTCGCCCGGGCGAGATCTACAACATCGGCGGCGGTACGGAACTGACCAACCGGGAGCTGACCGAACGCCTGCTCGCGGCGACCGGCGTCGGCTGGGAAATGGTCGAACCGGTGGCCGACCGCAAGGGCCACGACCGGCGGTACTCGGTCGACATCGCGAAGATCAGCGGCGAACTCGGTTACGCTCCGCGGGTGTCGTTCGAGGACGGTTTGGCGGAGACGGTGCGCTGGTATGCCGACAACCGGTCGTGGTGGGAGCCGCTGAAGGCCCGCGCCGCGCTCGGCACGTCCTGAAACCCTTGTCGCAGTAGGAGGTACGCCGGTGCGGCTGGCAGTGCTCGTGCCCGGCGGTTCCGGTCAGCTAGGCCGGGACCTGGTGAACACCGCGGGCCCGGAAACGGAAGTGATCGCGCCTTCGTCGGCGGAGCTGGATGTCACGGCTACCGGCCAGGTGATCGCCGCGGTGGGCGAACTGGCCGAGCGGGCCGCGGCTGCCGGAGCAGTGCCAGTGGTGATCAATGCTGCCGCGTATACGGCGGTCGATGCCGCGGAGTCGGACGAGGCCCGGGCGTTCGCGGTGAATGTCGACGGGCCTCGGGTGCTGGCTGCGGCTTGTACTTCGCGGCGGGTGCCGTTGATTCACGTCTCCACGGATTATGTTTTTCCTGGGGACGGGGATCGGCCTTATGAGGTTGATGACGCGTTGGGGCCGCAGAATGCTTACGGACGGACTAAGGCCGCTGGGGAGGACGCGGTTCTTGGTTCGGGGGCTTCGGCCTGGGTGGTGCGGACTAGCTGGGTTTACGGGAAGACCGGGGCCAATTTCGTAGAGACGATGCGAAGGCTGGAGTCCGAACGGGATCAATTGTCCGTGGTGGACGACCAGGTAGGGGCGCCTACCTGGTCGGCTGATCTTGCCCGGGGTTTGTGGGAGCTCGCCGGAGCCGTTGCCGCTGGGCGGGGACCTGCGGGGAAGGTCCTTCATTGCACTGGTGGCGGCGAGACTTCCTGGTACGGATTTGCCCGAGCGATCTTCGAGGAGATCGGGGCCGACCCTGCTCGGGTCACCCCCTGCACGACCGAAGAATTCCCCCGCCCCGCCGCCCGCCCTGCCTACTCTTTGCTCTCCAACGCTTCCTGGCGAGACGCCGGACTAACTCCTTTGAGGGATTGGCGCGCAGCTTTAAACAGCTACATCCACGCTTAAAAGACAAAGCGCCAGCCCCCTCCCTGCTCCCCGCTACGAAGCCGCCCTGCGGTCTGGGGGTGTTTGTCAAGGCATCTTTCCCGCCTTGACAAACACCCCCAGACCGTCAGCACAATCCCGGCTCGGGATGCCTTTGTCTTGGAGGTTCTTTTCCGGCTTCGCCGGCAGCGGTTTTATGCGGCGCTACGCCTCGGTCGCCTGGCGATATGCGTCCAGGGTACGTAGCGCGGTGTTGTGCCAGGTGAAGCTGGCCGCATGAGTTCTGCGGGCGGTGGACGTCGCGAGACCGTGGGGATCGATTACAGCTTGACGCAGGGCCTCCGCGAGGCCGTCAACGTCGTCATACGGGACCAAGGTGGCGCAGTCTCCCGCGACCTCGCGCAGGGCGGGAATGTCCGTGCAAACGACGGGGACATCCGAGGCCATCGCTTCCAAGACAGGCAAACCGAAGCCTTCATCCCGCGAAGGAAGCACAAGGGCGGCAGCACCAGCCACCACAGTCCGAAGGTCCACATCGGACAGATACCCAGTCTGTCCGGACCTCGGCAGCCTCGGAAACGGCCCAGGGCCAGCGAAAACCAGCGGCGGCAAATCCGGTGCGGCGGCATGGGCGGCGGCCAGCCAGTCCAGGCCCTTGCGCGGTCCGGCGGCACCGGCGAACAGCAGGTACTTCTCCGGTAGCCGCAGCTTCGCTCGCACTCCGTCGTCCGGCGGTCGAGCGGTGAACCAAGCCGGATTCACGCCTAGCGGGGTGGCGATGATCTTCGACCGGTCAACGTCCAGCTTCTCGGCGACCGCGTCCGCAACAGCCTCGGTCGGCGTGCAGATGACATTCGCTCGGTGTGCGCCACGCCGGACCAGTTCGGGCAGGGTTCGGTCGGAGTGGGCCAGTTCCTGAGGGGCGTCGATGAAAGCCAGGTCGTGAATGGTCAGAACTCCGGCGGCGCGGAGGCGGCCGGGGAGGACGAAATTCGTGCCATGGACGACATCGGTGGGGCCGGCGAACAGTTCCACTGGCGGCAGCTGGGTACGTAACCAGGTGGCTCGCAAAAGGCGGGCAGAGACTGGCATTCCCCGAGCCTGAACCCCATGCGGCAAAACGTGCCGCAATTTCCGCCAGCCCCGCAAAGTGAAAGCGACGGCGCGAAGGTCCACTTCGGACATCGAAGCGAGTTCTTCGCTCAGTGCGGCCGTGTACCGGCCGATCCCGGTCCGGGAACCGAGCAGGGGGGTGCCGTCTAGCAGGACGCGCAGCGGACGGTCAGCCACGGCGCAACCGTTCCCGTGCCACCTTCGTGACTCGTCCCGCTGCTCGCTTTGCCAACTCGCCCGGTCCGCCAGCGGCGAGATATTCCTTGACCAGGGCCAAATCTCGCCGTACCAGCGCGGCTCCGCGCACTGGGTCGCTGACCGTCAGGTCCGCGCCGCCGGGCAACCGGTCGGCGGCTGGGCGCGGGTTCCGGCAGAATTCCACCAGCGGTTTCAGTGCCTCCGGCCAGGCGTACCGCTGGGCGACCACTCGGATTCGTTCGACACAGGCGTCGGCGAATTCTCGGTCGTACAAGGACTTCTCTAACGCGTCTGCCAAGGCGCCGGCGTCTTCGGCGGGGACTACGACGCCGAGGTTCTCCGCGCGGACGAGGTCGGCGAAGGCATCGCCGTCTGTCGTCACGATGGGCAAACCGGCCCACAGGTAATCCAGAACCCGGGTGCGGAAAGCGAAAGTGGTCTCGACGTGTTCGTAATGCGTGGTGACGCCGCAGTCGGCGTCGAGAAGCCAGTTCTGCCGGTCCGAATACGGGACCCATTGTTCGTTGAAGAAGACGTTCTTGTCCGTGAGGCCCAGGGAATCCGCAAGCCGCACCGTACGGGCGCCGATATCCATTTCGGCGACCTCGGGGTTCGGGTGCTTCATGCCGAGGAACACGAGACGGGCGTCGTCGCGGCGGTGGCGGAGCAGGTCGAAGGCGCGGATCAGGGTCAGCGGGTCGAACCAGCTGTAGACGCCGCCTGCCCACAGGACTACGCGGTCGGATTCGCCGATGCCAAGAGAGGAACGCAAGCCCGGACCGGTGCGCGTCGGGGCCTGGGGGGACAGGCCGAAGGGGACGACGGCCAGCAGCGACTGAGTGGTCGGGTCGGCGTCGTAGAGGCGCGGGGACAGGCGGCCGAGTGCGGCTAGGTGGCCTAGCCAGAAGTGTCGCTGGCGTTCGGAAGCGCAGAGGAAGAAATCGGCGCGTTCGAGTTGGGCGTCGAGGACTCGCGTGACACCGGCGAGGTCGAGAGCGCGCTGGTCGTCCGGGGCGTCCTTGCCCTGTTCCAGCAACTCCAGGTGCATCGGGTCGTAGACGTCGGCGACCACGATTTTGTTCTCGTGCTGCTTCTTCAGCGACGGGGCCAGTTCCAGTACGTGGCCCTGCAAGATCACGACGTCCGCCCATTCGATGGGGCCGTCGAGATCGCGGTGTTTGCCCGAGCTGACCTGGAAGGCCGCGGGCGGGGGCGAGACCAGCGGGTTGGTGGTCATGAGGTGCACGTCGTGCTCGGCTGACAGCGTCGAGGCGATGTTCCACGCGCGGATCGCGGGGCCGGCCATTCGCTCGGTGATGGAGTCGCCGGTCAGGACGAGGATCTTGCGGCGCTGGCCGAAGACGTCCTTGATGCCGAACGCTTCCACCAGAATTTCGTGCGCGCGCAGGTAGTCCGGCAGCGGGTAAGCGGGCTCAAGTGCCTTGCGCAGCAACGGAAGCAAGTCGGCGTCGGTGCGTACGCGGGCGGTTTGCTCAATCGTCCGCGACTCGGCCAGCGAAGGCATCATCTCGACGAATCGGTCCACCGCCAGCACTCCGGCGAGCGTGGTGCGCGGGACCGAGATGTCTGAGGTGTCGACTGGGCCGACGCCCTTCTCGAGGTTCAGCTGCTCCGGATCGATGCCGCCGCGTGCGGTCGCTCGGCGGACGGCCAGTGCGAGTGCGGCGGGCAGAGCGCGGGCGAGGGATTCGTCGGAGAGGTTTTTGTACAGCGCGGCCAGTGCGTTGCGTTCCAGCAGGAAGGTCTCGCGGCCGGTGTCCGGTGCGTCGACGGCGGACATGGTGCCGTGGTGGCGGTGGTAGGTGAGCGATTCCGGCACGTAGCGGACGCGCCAGCCGCGCAGGTTGAGGCGCCAGCCCAGGTCGACGTCCTCGTAGAACATGAAGAAGCGCTCGTCGAAACCGCCGAGTTCGGCGAAGACCGAGGCGCGCACGAACAGGGCCGAGCCGGTGCCGAAGAGGACGTCCTTGGCGACGTCGTGCTCGGCCTCGGGCACGTCCGCGAGCGGGCTGCCGGCGTGGCGTTTGTAGCCCATGCCGAACCAGGTCAGACCCGCGTCCACGAAGTCGGTGCCGGTGCCCTCCCAGTCGACGACCTTGCTCGCCACCGCGGCGACGGTCGGTTGCGCGCGCAGTTCGGCGACGGCCGCGGAGACCCACGCCGGAGCGGGGCGCGCGTCGTTGTTGAGGAAGCCGAGGACAGTGCCGTTCGCGTGTTGCGCGCCGAGGTTGCAGCCGCCCGCGAAACCGGTGTTGACCGGCGATTCGATGAGCTGGACGTCCGGCACCGCCGCGCGGATGCGGGCCGCGTCGTCGCCGCCGGAAGCGTTGTCGACGCAGATCAGCTCGACATTCGCGTAGTCCAGGTCGGCTCGCAGCGCCCGCAGGCAGGTGATGGTGTCGTCGGCGCCGCGGTAATTCACCACGATCACCGAGACGAGCGGTTGCGGGTCCCCCACTGCCAAGACGAGCTCCTCCGTCGAATTTCCGCCCAGCTTAAAGGCCAGCCCAGGCTTCCCAGATCGCGCCTCGGCCCAGCGCCGAGATCCGGCTCACGCGACCGCGTTCCCGCAGCGTGCGGGGGAGCCGGAGAAAGATCTCCGCCAGTACGCGTAAGCGCAGTGCTGGGTCGAAGTTCGCCGCGGCCGGACGGTGCCTGCGCAGCGGCAGCAAAGCGGTGATCGCGGCGAAACGGGCCAGTTCGCGGAATGCGACTTTAGTAGGGGCGCAGCGCAACAGCATGAGCAAACGGTTGCGTTCATTCCAGCGGTGAAATTGCGGTGAACCGGGGTTCGTACTGGCCCCGTGCAGGTGCTGGACGCGTGCCTTCGGCGCGGCGACGACGTGCCATCCGGCCAGCCGAAGCCGCCACGCGGTGTCGGTGTCCTCGTAGTAACAGAAGAAACTCGCCGGGACCCCGCCGACCTCGCGCACGGCCTCGGTGCGCAGCAGCGCGGCGCCGCCGCAGAAGCCGAAGACCTCGTCGCTGGGCTCGGTGAGGTCGGCGCCGTGGCCGTCGGCGGTGAGGCGGACGCCGGTGGACTGGGTGCTGCCGTCGGGCAGTTCGAGCCGGGACGTGACGGCGGCGGCGAGCGGCTGGCTCTCGAGGGTGTCCTCGAGGACCGCGAGCCAGTCCGGTTCGGGCGCGGCGTCGTCGTTGAGCCAGGCGACACGCGGGGTGTCGATCCGGCTGAGCGCGTGAGCCATCGCACCGGCGTAACCGGTGTTTCGGCGCAGCCGGAGGACCTCCGGACGGCTGGGGTGCGCGGCCAGAATCGTTGCGGTGCCGTCGGTTGAGGCGTTGTCGACCACGAGTGTCCGATGTGGACGGTCCTGGGCGGCGAGCGCGTCGAGACACGCGGCGAGGTGGTCTGCCCCACGCCAGGTCACCACGACGACGGTGGTGCCGGATTCCTCGCTGGTCACCTGGGAGAGAATAGCGGCGTGCCCGAACTGGTCGTGATCGCCGAGCAACTGCTCGCCCCCGTTCCGGGCGGCACCGGCCGGTACACCGCCGAACTGCTGCCCGCGCTCGCCCGCACCGCGCCGCCCGGCTGGACCGTGTCCAGCGTGGTCGCGCGGCACGCGGACGTCTCCGCGGCGCGGATCGAGGGCGTCGAAGGACCGCGCGTGCTGCCGCTGCCGCCGAGGGCGCTGGTCGCGCTGTGGCAGCTGGGCCTGCGCTGGTGGCCGGGCGGTGACGCGGTGCACGCGCCGACCCCGTTCGCGCCGCCCCGTCCTCCGGCTGGGCGAACGCTGACCGTCACTGTGCATGACACCGTGCCGTGGACGCATCCGGAGACTTTGACCGCGCGAGGAGTCAGCTGGCACCGGTCGATGATCGCGCGGGCCGCCCGGCGGTCGTCCGGGCTGATCGTGCCGACGCGGGCGGTCGCCGACGAGCTGGCGGTGTTGCTGGACGTGGACGTTCCGGTGCGGGTCGTGCCGCACGGGGTGACCGTGCCGGAGGGGTCTGCGGCGCTGGATCTGCCGTCGCGGTACGTGCTGGCGGTCGGCACGATCGAACCGCGCAAGGGCATGGACGTGCTGGTCGACGCGGTGGCGCAGCTCGACGGCACGGACGAGGTCGGCGACGTCGGCCTCGTGCTCGCCGGCCAGCCCGGCTGGGGCGGCATCGACCCGGTGCGGCTGGCGGCCGACCGCGGCCTGAAATCGGTGCGGGTGCTGGGGAAGGTGACCGACGCCCAGCTGGCGACGGCGATGCGCGGCGCGAGCGTGCTGGCGATGCCGAGCCTCGCCGAGGGCTTCGGGCTGCCGCTGCTGGAAGCGATGGCGATCGGGGTGCCGGTGGTGCACACGGACGTCCCGGCGCTGGTGGAGGTGTCCGGCGGGGCGGGGCTGGTGGCGCCGCGCGGGGACGCCGATGCGCTGGCTCGGGCGCTGAAAGAGGTGCTGCTGTCGCCGGACAAGGCGGCGGAGATGTCGAAGCACGGGCGGGAACGGGCGCGGACGTTCACGTGGCGGGCTGCGGCGGAGGCGGTGTGGGCTGCCCATCGGCGGTCGAGTTGAGAGGTGCCGCGGCGGCGGAGCTGGGCTGTGGGCGGGTGCGTCGGCGGTCGGGCTGAGCGGTGTCGCGAGGCGACGCGGGCCGGACGCGGCGGTGGAGCTGGGCTGTGGGCGGGTGCGTCGGCGGTCGGGCTGAGGGGTGTCGCGAGGCGACGCGGGCCGGACGCGGCGGTGGAGCTGGGCTGTGGGCGGGTGCGTCGGCGGTCGGGCTGAGCGGTGTCGCGAGGCGACGCGGCGGAGCTGTCGAAGCTCGGCGACGTCGGCCGAGCGGACAGTCAGCCAGAACCGCCGAGGTCACACGGTCGGGTGAACCCAGACGGGTGAGCGCAGGTGGGCGAGGGTGGGTGCCACCGGAGTTGGCGGCAGTTTGCCGGTTCCTGACCTGTGCGGTGGGTGATCGCCGTACGCTGCACTCGTGACCGGTGATCCCCGTGTGCTGATCGACGCGACCGCGGTGCCCGCGGATCGGGGCGGGGTCGGCCGATACGTGGACTCGCTCGTCGGCGCGCTCGATCAGGACGGGGCCCGGCTGACGGTGGTCTGCCAGCCGCGCGACCTGCCGCTCTACGGCCAGCTCGCGCCCAGTTCCCGGATCGTCGCCGCATCGCCCGCGACCTCGACGCGCACCGCTCGGCTGACCTGGGAACAGGCCACCCTGCCGCGGCTCGTGCGCCGGCTCGCCGCCGACGTCGTGCACTCGCCGCACTACACGATGCCGCTCGCCAGCGGGGCCGCTTCGGTGGTCACGCTGCACGACGCGACGTTCTTCACCGACGCCGTCCTGCACTCGTCGGTCAAGGCCCGTTTCTTCCGCGCTTGGACCACCACGGCGCTGCGCCGGGCAACACTCTGCGTAGTTCCCAGTCACGCGACAGCGGTAGAACTGGCCCGGGTGAGCCCGGTGCGGCGGGCCGAGATGGAGATCATCCATCACGGCGTCGACAGCGAACGCTTTCATCCGCCGTCCCCGGAGGAGATCGCGGCGGCGCGGAAGGCGGTCGGGCTCGGCGCGACGCCGTATATCGCGTTCCTCGGGGCGCTCGAACCGCGGAAAAACGTGCCCGCGCTGATCCGCGGTTACGCCCGCGCGGTCGCCGGGCAGCGGGACGCTCCGGCTCTCGTGCTCGCCGGGCAGCCCGGCTGGGACACCCAGGTGGAGCGCGCGCTGGACGCGGTGCCGCACCGGCTTCGGGTGATTCGCGCGGGGTACCTGCCGTTCGGCACGCTCGCCGGATTCCTTGGCGGCGCGGAACTTGTGGCTTATCCGAGCCTCGGCGAAGGCTTCGGACTGCCGGTTCTCGAGGCGATGGCCTGCGGTGCCGCAGTACTGACCACTCGTCGGCTGTCGCTGCCGGAGGTCGGCGGGGACGCGGTGGCGTACTGCGGCGTCGGTGCGGGTGACGTCGCCGCGGCGTTGACGGAACTGCTGGCCGATCCGTCGCGTCGTTCAGTACTCGCTTCCGCGGCGCAGCGGCGCGCCAAGGAATTCTCGTGGACGACAACGGCGGATCGGCACCGCGAGGCTTACGGGAAAGCCTGGCACCAGCATTTGCGCAATCGTTAACGGAGACCGTAAAGGGCTTCCGCGTTGGCGTGCGCGATCTTTTCCCGGTCTTCCTGGTTCGGCAATTTCTCCAGGAATTCCGTGATGGCCGCTGCTTGCATCCGGTGGAACGGATAATCGCCGGACAGCAGAATCCGGTCGGCGGTCGTGTATTCGAGTGCGTTGCGCAGCATTCGCGGGACGAGCATTCCGCTGGTCGCCAGGTGAATGTTGGTGCGGAAATACTCGGCGACGCGGCGTTCGAGATGGGTGGCCGTGTGCGACAGGCTGTCGATGCGGTCCAGCGCGAACAGGACCACTTCGCCCCAGTGGCCAAGGACGACCTGCAGATTCGGGTGGCGGTCGAACGTTCCGCGCAGGATCAGCCGGATGACGGCGAGCCCGGCCTCGTAGTGCCAGCCGAGGCCGTAGGTGGCCAGCCCGAGGTCGAGTTCCGGGCTGAACCCGCTGTAGGAAGCCCGGCGCACTGACTCCACCGGGATCTGCGGGTGGACGAAAACCGGCCGCCCAAGCTCGGCGGCCGCGCCGAGCAGTTCGTCGTACGCGGGATCGTCGAGGGGACGATCGCCACTGCGGCCGTACGACATGATGCCGACGTGCGCTGGATCGTTCGCCGTCCGCTGCAGTTCGGCGAGAGCGGCGGCCGGGTCGGACATCGGCAGCGTCGTCATGGCGCGAAAGCGATCGGGATGCTTCGCGACGGCCTCGCTGGCGAGATCGTTCGCTTCGCGACTCAGCTCGATGCCTTGCGGCGGCGGGCATCCGTGAGTTCCCGGCGGCGCGATCGAGAGCACTTGGACGTCGATGCCCGCCTCGTCCATCCACGCGACGCGCTGGTCGCCGATGTCGAGCAGACGTTCCGGGAGGTCGCCCCGGTCGTTGTGGGCGACGCTCGGATCGCCGGATTCGGTGCGCAGCATCCGGTCGATGCCGGGGGTGGTCCAGTGCTCCTCGATCGCGACGGTTTTCATCGGCCTCCTCGTTATGGCTGGTGCTTTCGAGATTACCAGTTTTCGGTTAACCGGCCTTGGCTGTTTTGCGGACGTGGTGTGCGATAGCGACCGCGACTCCGCTCGCGACGAAGAATGCGGTGACCGCCGGATTCATGGATTTAGACAAACTGGGCGCGCTTTCCGGACTTAACGCCCAGAGTGCGAGGACTCCGAGGTAGACCGCGGCCAGTCCGGCCGACCACCAGCGCAGGGCGTGCGGCTGGGAATTGCGAAGGCTGGAGACGACCAGCGCGATCAGCGGGATACCGGAGAGCAACGCGAATTGCCCGAGGACGAGCGCGGGAACGGACCAGGCGGTGATCAGGATGGGCAGCGAGGCACGAGATGCGGTCATGACGATTCTCCTTCGCGGGGTGGTGGTCAGCGGTGGCAGCGGGCTTCGGCGGCGGCCTTCAAATCGGCGAGCCAGAGGTCCAGGCCAGGGGCCAGGTACTTGATCGCGGTGGCCGGGTCGGCCTCGATTTGCGGCCCGGTCCAGCTTTCTTCGGTGCGCACGACGACTCCGCCGCGCACCGGGACGAAGTTCCAGACGTGCGTTCCCTTGTCGATCCGCAGGCCCTGGCCGATCGCGGGTCCGGACCAGCGGATGCACTGGCCGGGCTTGACCTGGTGGACGGTCGACGTGATGACCAGCGTCGTGGCCGGGGTCGACGGCGTGGCCGGGGCGGGTGTGGTCCAGCGGAATCGCGAACCGGGGTGCAGCCTGCCCGGGTCAAGGCGCTTCATGCTCGTGACCGGCTTCTGCCACTGCGGCCAGCTTTCGACGTTGGTGTGCAGCCGCCACACGGTGCTCAGCGGTGCCTTGATGAAGGTCTCCGCGCGGTGGTGGAGCTGGGCGGTCCGGTCGATGCCGTTGCCTTGGCAGGTCAGGGAACTCGGGTGCGTGGTGGCGGCTTGCGCGGGCGCGGCGCCCAGCAGTCCGGCGGCGATCGGGAGCGCGAGGAGGGCGGCGCGCAGGCGGCGTGCAGTGTTCGTCATGGTGAACTCCATTAGTGACAGTTAATGGTCTTAACTACGGTTAAGACCGTACAAGCTCACCATCGTGAACGTCAATAGCGGAAGTGAAAGGGCTTAACTACACTGAACGGGGATGAGCGAAGGGGAACGGCCGATGACCGAACAGGCACCGCGGGAGCGCTACCGCGAGCAGGTGCGCGGGGAGATCAAGCAGCACGCGCGGAACCAGATCGCCGAGGCGGGGCTGCCGGCGTTGTCGCTGACCGCGATCGCCAAGCAGATGAGCATGACCGTGCCCGCGCTGTACCGGTACTACCGCGGCCGGGACGAGCTGATCACCGCGTTGATCCGGGACGCGTTCCGGAGCCTCGCCGACACCGTCCGGGCGGCGGCGGATTCCGGGGCGGACCTGCTGGCCCTCGCCCACGTCATCCGCGACTGGGCCAAGGCCGATCCGCAGCGGTACTTCCTCATCTACGGCACGCCGGTGCCCGGCTACCACGCGCCGCCGGACACGACGGCGATCTCCAACGAGGTCATGGAAGTCCTGATCAAGGCGAACTCGGCCCTGGGCGAACCGGAGTCGGCGACGACGTTCCACGTGCACCTGGAAACCCATCGCGAGTGGGTGGACAGCGACACCGTCGGCACCGGCGCGGTGCGGCGCGCGCTGTCCTTCTGGACCCGCTTGCACGGCGTGCTGTCGCTCGAACTGGCCGGCCACTTCACCGGGATGAAGTTCGACCCGGCCCTGCTGATCGACGACGAACTGGCCGAGCTGAAAGCGTAAGCGGAAGTGACTGCGGGTGACCGGGTCGGTGGGCTGACGTAGCCGTCCGTGAGCAGTGGACAATGGCGCGGTGACTGAGCAGCGCACGTATGGTGACCGCGTCGGCGTCGTGACCGTGACCTACTTCCCTGGCGAAACGCTCGAGAAGTTCCTCGACACGCTCGACAAGGCGACTGACCGCGACGTCCACGTCGTCGTCGCCGACAACGCGTCCACCGACGGCGCTCCGGAAAAGGCCGCCGAACGCGAGAACGTGACGCTCGTCAGCATCGGCGAGAACGTCGGCTACGGGACCGCCGCCAACCGCGGCGTCGCGGCGCTCGACGACAGCTACGGCTGGGTCGTCGTGGTCAACCCGGACCTCGAATGGGAGCCGGGCTCGCTCGACGCGCTCATCGAGGTCGCCGGCCGCTGGCCGCGCGGGGCCGCGTTCGGGCCGCTGATCCACGACCTCGACGGGACCGTCTACCCGTCCGCGCGGCTGCTGCCGTCGTTCGGCCGCGGGATCGGGCACGCGGTGTTCAGCAAGGTCTGGCCGGGCAACCCGTGGACCCGCGAATACCGCCAGGAGAACGCCGCGCCGACCGAGCGCACGTCCGGCTGGCTGTCCGGCTCCTGCCAGCTCTTCCGGCGCGAGGCGTTCGACTCCGTCGGCGGCTTCGACACCCGCTACTTCATGTACTTCGAGGACGTCGACCTCGGCGACCGGCTCGCGAAGGCCGGCTGGCAGAACGTCTACGCCCCGTCGTCGAGCGTGATGCACATCGGCGGCCACTCGACGGCGCGCGCGTCGGCGAAGATGCTGCGCGCCCACCACTCGAGCGCCTACCGCTACCTCGCCGACCGGCACCAGGGGCTGCTGTGGAAGCCGGTGCTGGCGGCGGTGAAGCTCGGGCTGGCGTTGCGCGTGAAGCTGGAGACCCGCAAGGGCTGAGGCCGCAGGGTCCGCAAGGGCGGCGGTCCGCAAAGGACAGCAGGGCAACCGGCGTGCCTCCGCGGGCGTCCGGATGCTCAGCAGCCGCAACACTTTGCGGTCGTAAAGATCGCTCGCGGGAGACTCGACCTCCCGCACGGGAAGTCTCCCTGGGCAATCCGGGCAACCCGGGCCGGGGGAGACCCCGCGAGGATCACAGCCCGTCGAGCCGCCGGGACAGATTGGACCGGCCGCTGTTCTGCTTGACCGTCGGGACCAGGCCGGTCATTTCCTCCTCGGCCGGTTCCTTCAGCGGGCTCGCCACCGGCTTCGCCTGCGGGCGCGGGACCAGCGGCGTCGTCGTCTGCGGACCGGCCGGGCTCGGCACCGTCGGCTGCGGCAGGGTGTTCTGCGGGCCGGGGATCTCGAGCGGCCGCGTCGGCGTCGGCTGGGCCAGCGGATGCGGCGACGGCTGGGTTCGCGAGCCGCCTGCCAGCGGATGGTCGTTCTCTTCGATCAGCGACGCGGGCAATTGCGTCGTGGTGTCGGGGTCCAGCCCGGAGACCACCGCTCTGGAGATCTGCTGGGTGCTGGAGGAATCCATCGGAGACGTCATGTTGTCCGGCGTCACCACGAAGGCGCCGCGGGATCGTGCGCGTGCGAGCAAAGCGTCCGCGCGATCGCGGGGGTCCATTCCCCTCGGCCTCCCGACTGACCCGGGGCCTCTGGGGAAAGGCCCGCCTGTTTCCTGTCTAGGGTAGGCCCTCGGGGCCCGCGCCGCCCACGTTTCCCGCGGCTTGTCGCTCAGCGGTGCGTGATACAAAGGAGATTTCTGTGACGTCCGAGGTCGAGGTCGACGCCGTCGTACTGGTCGGCGGCCAGGGCACGCGGCTGCGCCCGCTCACGCTGTCCGCGCCGAAGCCGATGCTGCCGACGGCGGGCACGCCGTACCTGAGCCACCTGTTCTCCCGCATCCGCGCGGCCGGAATCCGGCACGTGGTGCTCGGCACGTCGTACCGGGCCGAGGTGTTCGAGGAGTACTTCGGCGACGGGTCCGCGCACGGCCTGGAGCTCGAGTACGTGGTGGAGGACGAGCCGCTCGACACCGGCGGCGCCATCCGCAACGTCTACGACCGGCTGCGCGCCGACCACGCGATCGTCTTCAACGGCGACATCCTCTCCGGAGCCGATCTGCACGCTCAGCTGCGCACCCACCTCGACTCCGGCGCGGACGTCACCCTGCACCTCCAGCGCGTCCCCGACCCCAGCCGGTTCGGCTCGGTGCCGACTGATTCCGACGGCCGCGTCACCGCCTTCCTGGAGAAGACGCCGAACCCGCCGACGGACCAGATCAACGCCGGCTGCTACGTCTTCCGCCGTCCGGTGATCGAGACCATTCCGACCGGGCGGCGGGTGTCGGTCGAGCGCGAGACGTTCCCCGGGCTTCTCGAGAACGGCGCGCATCTGCACGGATTTGTCGACTCTTCGTACTGGCTCGACGTCGGCACCCCGGAAGCTTTTGTGCGCGGCAGTGCCGATCTGGTTCGCGGCGTCGCGCCCACGTCGGCGCTGGCCGGGCCGACCGGCGATTTTCTGGTGCTGGACGCGGCTTCCGTCTTCACCGGAGCGAAGCTCACCGACGGCACGACGATCGGTGCGCGGGCCATTGTCGGAAAGGGCGCGACGGTGTCCGGCTCGGTCGTGTTCGACGACGCGGTGATCGGTCCGGACGCGGTTGTGGAGAATTCGGTGCTGGGTCGCGGAGCTCAGGTCGGCGAGGGCGCGGTGCTGCGCGGCGTGGTGCTCGGCGACGGCGCGTCGGTGGGGGCCGGCTGCGAATTGCTTGCTGGCGTGCGGATCTGGCCCGGCGTTTCGGTGCCGGACGGCGGCATCCGGTTTTCGAGCGACGCGTGATGGAGTGGCGTCCGGGGTTTCCGGTGGATCTGGCGCAGGTGCTGGGTCCGCTGAGCCGTGGGCGCGGGTCGCTGAACTTCCGGCGCGACCGCGGCGTCTGGTGGCTGGCCGCGAACACGCCCGGCGGCAAGGGAACGCTCGCGCTGCTGCACCGGCCGGACGGGGTTGTCGAGGCCGAAGCCTGGGGTGACGGCGCGGATTTGCTGCTCGAGGGCGTGCCCGCGTTGCTCGGCGCGGACGATGACGACACCGGATTCGTCGCGCACCACGACGTGATCGCCGAAGGCCGCCGCAACGCGCCCGGCTTGCGGCTCGGGTCGACCGGGCGGGTGTGGGACGCGCTGGTGCTGGCGATCCTCGAACAGAAGGTGAGCGGCAAGGAAGCGATCCGGTCGTGGGCGGAGCTGTGCCGGTGGTTCGGCACGCGCGCACCCGGGCCGGGTCCGGATTTCCTTCGGGTGCCGCCGGATCCGGCCGCCATTCGGTCCATTGTGGACTGGAACTGGCACAAGATCGGCGTGGACCTGAAGCGCCGCACGGCCTTGATCGAGGCGGCCCGGGCGGCCCCGCGACTGGAGGAAGCGGTGCGACTGCGCGGGGTCGAGGGTCGGGCGTGGCTGCGGAAGGTGCGCGGAATCGGCGTGTGGACGGCGGCGGAGATCGCCCAGCGCGCGTGGGGCGACCCGGACGCGGTCAGCTTCGGCGACTACAACATCCCGGCGATGGTCGGGCACACGCTGCTCGGGCGGAAGATCGACGACGAGGAGATGGCGCGGGTGCTCGCGCCGTACGCGCCGCAACGGCAACGCGCGATCCGGTATTTAGGGGCGGCTGGGGCTCGGAAGCCGAGGTTCGGGCCGCGGATTGAGTTGCGGGATTACCGGGCGATGTGAGTCAGCGCGGCGGATACGGGTTCCGCGGGTTTTGGGGCGGGTACTGCGCACCAGGCGGTCGCGGGGCATTCGGGTGCTGCTGGCCGGGCGGCGGATAGCCCGGCCAGCCCTGCTGCTGCGGCGGGAAGTAACCCGGCGGCGGCCCTTGCTTCCGCCTCGACGAAGCCCGCACTGCGACGACGATCGCGACGACCAGGCCCGCTGCCAGCAGCAGAACAATGAGATGCCAAGGCTGTAATGCCACGATGGAAACCCTCCCCTGAACGAGACTTCATCGTAGTCCGCTCAGGTCGGGCGGCGCGGTGAAACGCGTCAGTCCTGCGGGGGCTGCTGCGGCGGATACTGCTGCCCGGGCTGCTGCGGATACTGCTGCTGCGCGCCCGGCTGCGGCGGGTACTGGCCCTGCGGCGGGAACTGCTGCGGCGGGTACGGGCCTTGCGGCTGCTGCCCAGGTCCAGCTTGCGGAGGCTGCTTAGGCCGTCCCACCGTGAATTTCAGGACCAGTACGACCACCAGCAGCAGGATCAGCGCGCCCGGCAGGACGAGGTTCAGCATGGGCTTCCCAATCGGGTCGGGCACGGACAAAACCCGATGCTAATTCCTCGCCGCGCTCAGCGCAGGGCAGCCGCCGCGATCGCCACGCCTTGTTCCGCCGACAAGCCCAGCCCGCGGATGACCTCGGCGTACGTGGCCGCGGCGGCCTGGGCTCGAGACAGCGTCTCGTCGCCGGTCGCGCCGACGAAAGTGCCTGCTCTGCCTCGGGTTTCCAGCAGTCCGGCTTCCTCGAGTTCGCGGTACGCGCGCGCCACGGTGTTCGGCGCGATGCCCAGGTCCGCAGCCAGTCCGCGCACCGTCGGGAGTTTCGTGCCGACCGCGAGAGTGCCGTCGTTGATCTGGTTCGCCAGCGAGGTCCGGACCTGTTCGAACGGCGGAACGGGCGAAGCCGGGTCGTAGCTGATGCTCATCGTTGCCGCCGTTTCCTCCGGATGCTCACCACAATGCCCAGCGCCAGCAGCGCGAAAGCCACCAAGAACCCGATCAGCACCACCCATCCGCTGATGGCGACGCCGGTGTCGCCCGGGTGCAGGTGCGGTCGCGCCAGGTCCATGCGCCCAGGTTAACGGGCCGCCGCGATCAGTTCGGCCAGATCCTCCGAACCCGCGGGCAGCGCGTCGACCGGCCACCAGCGCAGGTCGTCGGATTCCTCGCTGCGCACGGGTTCCGCGCCGGGCGGTGCGTGCACGGCGTAACGGACGTCGAAATGCCGAGTGGGGACGCCGAGCGAGCAGGTGATCGGGTGGACGTCCAGGTGCACCGGCGTTTCCCCGATCACCAGGCCGCTCATGCCGGATTCCTCGGTCGCCTCGCGCAGGGCGGCTTCGGACAGCGACGCGTCGGACGGTTCGCAGTGCCCGCCGAGTTGCAGCCAGCGGCCGACGCGCGGGTGCAGGGTCAGCAGGACCTGCGTGCCGGTCGAGTCGAGGACGACCGCGGACGCGGTCAGGTGCCCCGCCTCGCAGGAACGCTGGCAAGTGTCCGAACGCGACGCCAGGAAGCCGAGAAACGCTTGCCGCAGCGACTCTTGCGACGCGGGCCCGGGCTTCCACTCGGTCAGCGCGGCGACGGCGGATTCGTGCAGGGTCATCGTTCGATCAGCCCATCGCCGGTGGTGAGCGGTCCGCGCGGGGGAGCGGGTTCGGCCGGGTGCCCGATCGCGACCGCGCCGAGCGGGTGCCACTGGTCGTCGAGGTCCAAAGTGGACCGGACCAGGTCGGCGGCGAAGATGGTCGAGCCGATCCAGCACGAGCCGAGGTCTTCGGCGGCCAGCGCGACCAGCAGACCCTGCACAGCGGCGCCGGCGGCGACGGTGAACATGGTGCGCTCGTGCCGGTTTCGCCGGTCGTCGCGGTAAGTGTGCGCGCCTTCGGGCAGCAGGAACGGGATCACGAGTTCCGGCGCGCGGTAGAGAATGTCGCCGCGGGAGAGGCGTTTCGCGATCTGTTCAGGGGTGAAACCGTCGCTGGTCAGGTCGGCTTCCCAGGACGAGCGCATCGCGTCGAGGAGTTTGCGGCGCAGACCTTCGTCGCGCAGCCAGATGAAGCGGACGGGGTGCGTGTGGTGCGGCGCGGGCGCGGTGAGCGCGGCGGCGACGGCGCGACGCATGGCTTCAGGATCCACCGGGTCGTCGCTGAATTGCCGGACGGAACGCCGGTGCGGCACGGCTTCCCGGCGGCCCTGTGCGATGGATTCGTTGGTGCCCAAGCGAAAAAGGTCGGTTTCGATCGGGCGGATCAGGGTGCGCGCGGTGGAACCGTCGTCGTGGATCTGCAGCCCGCGCACGACCGCCACCGGCAGCCCGCCGAGCTTGCCCTTCACCAGATCCGCAGCGGCAGCGATCTCGTCGGCGACCGCGATTTCCGTTACAGCCAGCTCGTTGCCCTGCGAATCGACTTGTCCCGCATACCCATGCAGCACGCGCAGGCCGGACGCGCCGATCGCGGCGTCCGTCTGGCCGACTCGCCAGGCCCGGCCCATGGTGTCGGTGACGACCACGGCCACCTCGACGCCCAGCCGTTCCCGCAAACCGTTGCGCAGAGCCAAAGCGGACGCGTCCGGATCCGCGGGCAGCAACGCCACTTCGTCGCCGCGCACGTTCGACGCGTCGATCCCGGACGCCGCCTGCACGATGCCCAGCTGGTTCTCGGTGATCAGCGTGCGCGCGATCCGGGCGACGACCCGCACCGATTCTTCCTCGACCAGCTTGCGCCGGGCCGCGTCGCGCTCCTCGGGATCGCTCGGCACGCGCACGAGCCGACCCTCGATCTTCGAAAACGCCTTGCTGGTCACCACGACCACGTCGCCGGACCGCAGCCACGGCGCGGCGGACACGATCGCGCCGGTCAGGTCGTCGCCGGGACGGAACTCCGGCAAGCCAGGGACCGGCAGGATCTCGATCTTCTGGGAAGCGTGGTCAGTCAAGGGAGACTCCCGCTACGTCGAGCGCCGCGCGGACCATGTCCGCCGTCGCGTCCACATCGGACATCAGCAGCGGCACCGCGCGCACGTCCACGCCGGGCACCGTGACCTCGTGATCCTCCGGCGCGACGAGCCAGCCGTCGAGCACGCCGCCCTCGGTTCGCGCACCGTAATGCCGGCCGACCGCCTCCGCGGAGGTCTCCACGCCGATCGCGGTGAGGCACGCGTCGGCCATGCCGCGCAACGCTTTCCCGCCGATGATCGGCGACACCCCGACGACCTTCGCGCGGGATTTCCGCAACGCGTCGCGCACCCCGGGCACCCCGAGCGTCGTGCCGACCGACACGACCGGGTTCGACGGCGCGAACAGCACGACGTCCGCCTCGGCCAGCGCCGCCAGCACGCCGGGGCCGGGCTTGGCCTCGTCGTTGCCGACCGCGACGATCGAATGCGCGGGCACGCCCGCCCGGTAGCGGACCCACCACTCCTGGAAGTGCACGGCCTTCTGCTGGTCCGGCTGCTCCGGGTCGTCGATCACGACGTGCGTCTCGACCCGGTCGTCCGACATCGGCAGCAGCCGCACGCCGGGCTGCCAGCGGTCGCACAGCGCCTCGGTGACCTGGGACAGCGGATAGCCCGCGCGCAGCATCCGCGACCGGATCAGGTGCGTCGCGATGTCCTTGTCGCCGAGCCCGAACCAGGTCGGTTCCGCGCCGTAGGCGGCGAGTTCCTCCTTGACCGTCCAGGTCTCGCCCGCGTGGCCCCAGCCGCGTTCGGAGTCGATGCCGCCGCCGAGGGTGTACATGCAGGTGTCGAGATCCGGGCAGATGCGCAGGCCGTGCATCCACACGTCGTCGCCGGTGTTGACCAGCGCCGTGATCTCGTGCGGGGACTCGCCCGCGCC
Source organism: Amycolatopsis sp. NPDC004079 (assembly GCF_040610415.1). NCBI lineage: Bacteria > Bacillati > Actinomycetota > Actinomycetes > Pseudonocardiales > Pseudonocardiaceae > Amycolatopsis > Amycolatopsis sp. NPDC004079. The sequence goes on from NZ_JBEXMH010000036.1 coordinate 84,670, forward strand.
GATCGCGGGAAGTCCGAGTGCGGTTTTGACCCCGAGCAGGAAGCGGGCGCCGCCCACCCCGCCAACCAGTACGACGATCTTCACGACTGGCGATCCTCGCACGTCCGCGGCGCCGGGCCCCAGTACCGGTACCTGTGGTGCTCCGAACAGCCCAGCGCGGAATACAACGAGAGTGCGCCGGTGTTGCCCACCGCCACTTGCAGGACCCACTTGTCGGCGCCGTGCGCGCGGCCCCAGTCCGCGAGCGCGTGCAGCACCGTCGTGGCGAGGCCGCGGCGGCGAAACGCCGGTGCGACCGCGAGCCGGGAGACGTGCAGCCAGTCGTCCACGATCGCGCCGCGCACCGCTCCCGCGGTGATTCCGTCGGCCAGCACGACGCCGTAGCCGACCTTTCCGGTGGTCACGACGTGCCACTGGGCGGAACTCGGCTCGGTGGTGCCCTCGGCCAACTCCCACCATTCCGGCGTCGCCTGGTCGAGGACCTCGGCGCCGCGCGAAGGCCCGGACGGCAGCGGACCGGTCAGTACCGACACCTGGTGCCCGGCGGCGTGCTCGACCTGCTCGCGCCAGCCCGCCGCGGCCACCGCGCGCTCCAGCTCGCTGTCTTCCAGCACCTGAACCGCGGGCGGAATGCCGCGAGCGTGGGCGAAGTCACATACGGCGTCGAGCGCGTCCGGGAGCGGGCGGCCGGGGTCGCCGACGGCGAGTGTGCTGTTCGCGCGCCCGGTGAAGCCGTCCGCCCAGCGCAAAGTCCATTGTCCGAGCGGCTCCTCGACCACCGCCGGCCATGCTTTCGCGCACACGATTTCGAGCTTTTCCCGGGAGTTCACGGTTAGATTGTGACGGAGAGAGCTGTCCCGTTCCGCAGGAGAACCCCATGAGCTACGCGCGCAAGGACGACCGGCACAACGACGAGCTTGTCGACGAGATCGCCGATGGCTTCAAGCGGACTCTCGAAGAAAAACGCGAGGACGGCAAGCCCGCCGGCCCCTCGTTCACGATTACCGGCGATGCCCGGAACGCGCCGAAACCGCGTCGCCGGGACCGCTGAGCGGCGCGGATCCGCCCCGTTTCCAGGGGTGGGATAAGGGTCGCCTAACCACCACCGGGGGCCAGGGAAGCGCGTAATGTCCGCACCGACCGGCCCAGCAGGAGAAGCCAGGAGTACGCAGTGACCTACGTGATCGCCGAGCCCTGCGTCGACGTGCTCGACAAGGCGTGTATCGACGAGTGCCCCGTGGACTGCATCTACGAGGGCGAGCGGATGTTGTACATCCACCCGGACGAGTGCGTCGACTGCGGCGCCTGCGAGCCGGTCTGCCCGGTCGAGGCCATCTACTACGAGGACGACGTCCCGGACAACTGGTCCGACTACACCAAGGCGAACGTCGACTTCTTCAACGAACTCGGCTCGCCCGGCGGCGCCTCCAAGGTCGGCAAGACCGCGCACGACCCGGGGTTCATCAAGGCTCTGCCCCCGCAGGGCGAATGACCCGGCTGCCCGACTTCCCCTGGGATTCGCTCGCCGAGGTCAAGGCCCGCGCGCAGGCGCAGCCCGGGGGCATCGTCGACCTCTCCGTCGGCACGCCCGTCGACCCGGTGCCGGACTCGATCCGCGCCGCGCTCGCGTCGGTGTCGGAGATCCCCGGCTACCCGACCACGCACGGCACGCCTGAGCTGCGCGAAGCGGCCGTAACGGCGTTGCGGCGGCGGTACGGGATCACCGGCGTCGAACCGGACGCGGTGCTGCCGACGATCGGTTCGAAAGAGGCCGTGGCCTGGCTGCCGCGGCTGCTCGGCTTCGGGCCGGGCGACGTGGTGGTCATCCCGGAGCTGGCGTACCCGACGTACGAGGTCGGCGCGCTGCTCGCGGGCGCCGAGGTGGTGCGCGCGGACGGGTTGACCCAGCTCGGCCCGCGCCGCCCGGCGATGATCTGGCTGAACTCGCCGTCGAACCCGACCGGCCGCGTGCTCGGCGTCGACCACCTGCGCAAGGTGGTCGAATGGGCGCGCGACCGCGGCACCGTCGTGGTGTCCGACGAGTGCTACCTCTCGCTCGGCTGGGAGGCGGAACCGCTGTCGGTGCTGCATCCGTCCGTCCACGGTGGACAGACGGACGGCCTGCTCGCGGTGCATTCGCTGTCCAAGTCGGCGAACCTCGCCAGCTACCGCGCCGGTTTCGTGGCCGGTGACCCGAAGCTGGTGAAGACGTTGCTGGAGGTGCGCAAGCACGCCGGCATGATCGTGCCGCGTCCGGTGCAGCAGGCGATGGTGGCCGCGCTCACCGACGACGAAGCCCTTGCCGTGCAACGCGAACGCTACCGTGCGCGTCGCGTGGTGCTGCGGAAGGCGTTGCAGGACAGCGGGTTTGAGATCACGTACTCCGAGGCTGGGCTGTATCTCTGGGCCACGCGCGGGGAATCCGCGCAGGCCACGGTGGAATGGCTTGCCGAGCGCGGGATTCTGGTCGCGCCGGGGACTTTCTACGGGCCCGCGGGTCGCGACCATGTGCGCGTCGCGCTGACGTCGACGGACGAACGCATCGAGGCGGCCGCGGAGCGGCTGGCGCAGGGCTAACCGCCTCGCTCCCGCCTGGCCTGCCGTCCAGCTCGAAGCGCCCCAATGTGGCATTGGGTGCATCTGACGCACCGAACGCCACATTGGGTGCGTCGCATGCACCCAATGCCACATTGGGGCGCTCTCAGCGGGACCGTATGGCCGGGACGAGGCGGCCGGTGCAGCTTCTCCGCTCCCTCCGCGTCGTGTGCCGGGCCCGTGGGTTCAGTAGTCGCGGCCGGTGAAGCCGCGGTAGACGAACCGCGTCAGCGCCTCGATCGCCTCCTCGTCCGACGGCTGGTTCCAGCCCGCCGGTGGCGGGGTCAGCAGCCACATCTGCGCGAAGTTGTCGATCAGCTGGTACATCATCGCGATGGTGAGTTGCGTGTTCGCGGGGAGCCGCAAACCGGCTGCCGTGACGTATTCGAGGTGGCTCTCGACGTCTGAGGCCTGCGTGGCGCCGAAGTTCGCGTACACGGCGGCGAAGTCGTCGTTCACCATCGCCGCCTGACGAAGCGCGAGCATCGTGGGCGCGTTGGCGCGGTAGAAGTCCCAGTACTGCCGCACGTGCCAGCGGACCGCTGCGGGATCGCTGAAATCGGACAGATGGTCCTCGCTCGCGGCCTGCCGGTCGCTGTCCTCGGCGAGGTCGGCCAGCAGGGCGACCAGCAGTTCTTCCTTGCCCGCGAAGTGGTTGTAGAACGACCCGGCGGCGCGGCCCGCTTCCTTGGTGATGTCGGTGATCTTCGTGTTCAGGTAGCCCTTGGCCGCGAACACGCGCTTGGCCGCTTCCTTCAGCGCCGTTTCCGTTTCGGCGGCTTTGTCCTTGCGGCTCGTCGCCGTCATCCGGCACCTCCCTTGACGGGAACGCTATCAGCGGGCATCCTGAATCTAGATTCACTGAATCAACATTCACCGAAAGGGGCGAGGGGTATGACGGTGCTGGTGGCGGGAGCGGGGCCGACGGGGCTCACGCTGGCGATCGAGCTGGCGCGGCGCGGGGTCGGCGTGCGGATCGTGGACAAGGCGGAGGAGTACTTCGCCGGTTCGCGCGGCGACGGGCTGCAGCCGCGCACGATGGAGGTTTTCGAGGATCTGGGGGTGCTGGACGCGGTGCACGCCGCGGGTGCGCCGCCGTATCCGGCGAAGGTGTACCTCGACGGGAAGTTCGCCATGGTGCGGCGGATGGCGGAGCCGGTCGAGCCGACGCCCGCGGTGCCGTATCCGAACGCCTGGTTCCTCGGCCAGTCGCAGACCGAGGGCATCCTGCGGGACCGGCTGGCCGAGTTCGGTGTGCGGGTGGAGCTGAACACCGCGCTGACCGGCTTCACGCAGGACGACGAGGGTGTCACCGCCGAGCTGTCGACCGGGGAGACAGTTCGGGTCGAGTACCTGGTCGGCGCGGACGGCGGGAAGAGCTTCGTGCGCAAGGCGCTGGGGATCGCCTTCGAGGGGACCACCGACGAGTCGATCCGGCTGCTGCTGGGCGACGTCTCGGCGGAGGGGCTCGACCACGACTCGGGGTACTGGTTCGCGACGGCGGACGAGCCGATGTCCGGCGTCGCGTTCACGCCGCTCGCCGGGACGCCGCACTTCCAGTTCTCGTCCCCGCTCGGCGACGGTGCCGCGGATGCCTCGCTGAGCGCGTTGCAGGCGCACTTGGACCGGGTGTCCGGCGGCGGGATCCGGCTGCTCGACCTGGCGTGGTCCACGGTGTGGCGGCCGAACATCCGGCTGGCCGCGGCGTTCCGGCAGGGCCGGGTGTTCCTGGCCGGGGACGCCGCGCACGTGCACCCGCCGACGGGCGGGCAGGGGCTGAACACCGGCGTGCAGGACGCGTACAACCTCGCCTGGAAGCTTGCCGACGGATCGCCTGCGCTGCTGGACAGCTACGAGGCGGAACGGCGCGCGGTCGCGGCGCGGGTGCTGGGGGTGAGCAGTGCGTTGCTGGAGAAGTACAAGGAAGGTTCCGAGGACGCGCACAAACGCGGACCGGAGACGCAGCAGCTCGACCTGACTTACCGGGGCGGACCGCTGTCGCCGGTGGGCACGGGGGCGTTGCGACCGGGGGATCGGGCGCCGGACGCGCCGCTTGTCGACGGGAATGGCAAGGGGGTGCGGCTGTTCGAGTTGTTCCGGGGTCCACATGCGACAGAACTTGTGTTCGGCGAAGGGGAACTGGGGACGGAGCATCCGGCTTATCGGATTTTGCCGCAGGGATCGACGGGGGAATTCGTTGACGCGGGTGGGCATGCTTATGCGGCTTATGAGGGGGTGCCGGGGAAGCGGGTGCTGGTGCGGCCGGACGGGTATGTGTGGTCGGTTAAATGACCGCGTGCTCGGCTTTTTCGATGCGGTGCCACACATCGAGCCATGCGGCTCGGGCTCGGGCACGCTTGGCTAGTTCGTGTTCGACGATCCGGCCAGCGACAAACCCGATCTCCGCGTCCGCGTTGGCCAGTGCGCCGCGCACCTTCTCCGCGGCGTAAACCGCGTCCTGGTGATCACCCAGGACGGTCTGGAATTTGCGGGTCGCCTTGATGAGCTCCGACAGCTTTTCGGCCTGCTTCTTCTTCGCCGCCGATCGGGCCAATTCGGCGGTGTAGCGCAGTTTTTTGCCGTGGATGCGCAGCGCGTGCAGGTCGTCGTCCGGCGGATTCGGCGGCAGGGCGGCGACCGCACGGGCGAGCTTCCGGTACGGCTTGCGCACGTCGGCGGCCAAGCCGGGTTTCTCCGACGGAGTCTCGTCGATCTCGTGCTCCGCGGTGCGGGACAGTTGGGCGACGCCCTGCAGCAGAGTCGCGTACCGAGGGCTCGACAGCGCGCGGTTCAGCCGTCGGCGGGCGGTGGTGCGTTCGGCGACGAAGCGGGACACCAGCCGTCGTCCGGCGGCCTGGTCTCGGACGTCGAAGCCGGCGATCACCTCGCGCAGGTGGCCGATCAGGACGTCGTAGTCGCGGACCTCGCCGAGGACCTGGCCCAGCCAGCCGAGGTCGGCGCGCACGGGTTCCGCGGTGGCCCCGACCAGCGCGCTGGACGATTTCAGCACGCTTCGCATCCGCCGTTGCGCCACGCGCATCTGGTGCAGTTCTTCCGGGTCGGCACCGGCCCGGGTGCCTGGTTCGCGGGACAGCAGTTCGCGCAGTTCGTGGTCGAGTTTGGCGCGCACGTGCGCGGCCGCCGGGGCCTCGGGGTCCGCTTTCGCCGGTTCGGCGGGGAGCCCGAGTGCGGCCGGCGTCGTCGGTTCCGGAGTACGGCGGCGGCTGGTCGCTTCGGAAGTCACCTGGTTAATAGTAGGTGAACAACGATCGGATCGGAGTCCGCCGAAACAGCGAGAGGGTGCGCTCCCCGTCGCGGGAAGCGCACCCTCTCGAAGGCTGGATCAGTTGGCGTGCAGTGCTTCGTTCAGCTTGATGCCGACCCCGCCGCGCGGCACGACCTCGACCGCGCCGGTCGCGGAGTTGCGCCGGAAGACCGCGCCGGAGATGCCGGACAGCTCGCGTGCCTTGACCGTCTTGCCGTCGACCTCGACCTTGGTGCCCGCGGTGATGTACAGCCCGGCCTCGATCACCGAATCGTCGCCGAGGGAGATGCCCGCGCCGCCGTTCGCGCCGATCAGGCAGCGTTCGCCGACCGAGATCACCTCGGTGCCGCCGCCGGACAGGGTGCCCATGATCGACGCGCCGCCGCCGACGTCGCTGCCGTCGCCGACCAGCACACCCGCCGAGATGCGGCCCTCGACCATCGACGCGCCGAGCGTGCCCGCGTTGAAGTTGACGAAGCCCTCGTGCATGACGGTGGTGCCGGACGCCAGGTGCGCGCCGAGGCGCACGCGGTCGGCGTCGGCGATGCGGACGCCGGTCGGCAGTACGTAGTCGACCATCCGCGGGAACTTGTCCACGCCGTACACCGCGACCGCGCCGCGCGAACGCAGCCGCAGCCGGGTCTGCTCGAAGCCCTCGACCGGGCACGGGCCGTGGCTCGTCCACACGACGTTGGCCAGCAGGCCGAAGATGCCGTTGAGGCTCTGCCCGTGCGGCCGGACCAGCCGGTGCGACAGCAGGTGCAAGCGCAGGTAGACGTCGTGGGCGTCGGCGGGCGCGGTGGCAAGGCTGCCGATCGTGACGCGCACCGCGACGACCTCGACACCGCGGTCGGTGTCCGGGCCGAGCAGCGCGGCCGCGGACTCGCCGAGCAGCTCGGTTGTCTGCTCCGCCGTCAGCCGCTCGGTGCCGCTGGTGCCTGCGTCGACCAGCTTGGGGTGCGGGTACCAGGTGTCCAGCACGGTTCCGTCGGACGTGACGGTCGCCAGCCCGACGCCGACGGCGCCGGTCGTTTCGGGGTCAGGGGTCTGCTCGCTCACGCTGGTCACGGTAGCTGAAGCGGGCCGGATCAACCCGTGGTGGCCAGCTGGCTCACCTTTTGCTTGACCTCGGTCAGCGCGGCCGAGATCGAGACGAGCGCCTGCGTGCACTCCCCGCCGGGGGTCGCCGTGGTGGTGCAGCCTGCCTGGCGGAACGCGCCGACCGCCTGGTCGATCGCGGTCGCGTCGCGGTCGAGCGGCTGGTTGACCGTCTTGCCCGCTTTCGCCAGCTTGTGCACCGAACCGGCGGTGTTGCCCACCTCGGTGACGTATTTCTCACAGCCCTTGGGCAGTTGGGTTTGCGGGCCGGTGAAGCAGGAGTCGGCCGACAGCGCCTCGAGCTTGGTCGGCAGGGCGTCCGGACCCGGATCGCCGGCTCCCGGGCGGGCCTTGGGCCCGGCCTCGGTACTGCAGCCGGTGAGGACGAGGGCGAGGACGCCGAGAGCGACCAGGGAGCTTCGCGTGCGCACGTCCTCACGGTAGCCCCCGTCCTTGCTGGGTACGGTGCCGGTATGACCTCCCTTGACCTGCGCGCCGATCCGGCCGAGCTCACTGCTGCCCTTGTGGATGTGTTCAGCGTCTCCGGGGAGGAGGGGAAGCTCGCTGATGCGGTGCAGGCGGCGTTGACGGAGCAGGCTCCGCATTTGGAGGTTGTGCGCAATGGGGATGCTGTTTTGGCGCGGACTCATTTGGGACGGGCTACGCGGGTGATTCTTGCCGGGCATTTGGATACTGTGCCGGAGAATGCCAATTTGCCTTCTCGGCTTACTGGGGCTGGGGACGACGCGGTGTTGCATGGGCTTGGGGCTGTGGATATGAAGGGCGGGGATGCGGTGTTTTTGCATCTCGCCGCTACTTTGCCGGAGCCTCGGCATGATGTGACTTTTGTTTTTTATGACAATGAAGAGGTTGCGGCGGTTAAGAACGGTCTTGGGCGGATTGAGCGGGAGCTGCCCGAGTGGCTTTTGGGGGATTTGGCGATTGTGGGGGAGCCGTCCAACGGGGTGATCGAGGCTGGGTGTCAGGGGACTTTGCGGGTTGAGATTCGGACTTCCGGGGCTCGGGCGCATACGGCGCGGGCTTGGATGGGGTCGAACGCGATTCATGCGTTGGCTGAGCCGTTGCGGAGGTTGGCTTCTTATTCGGCTCGGGTGGTGGATATTGACGGGCTGACTTATCGGGAAGGGCTGCAGGCTACTGCTATTTCTGGCGGGGTGGCTGGGAATGTGGTGCCTGATGCTGCTGTTTTGACGGTTAATCATCGGTTTGCGCCGGATCGCAGTGCGGAGCAGGCTGAGGCGCATGTGCGTGAGGTTTTTGACGGGTTTGACGTGACCCTGGTGGATATGTCGCCGGGGGCGTTGCCTGGGTTGTCTGCGCCTGCTGCTGCGGAGCTTGTGGCTGCGGCTGGGGGGACTGCCGCGGCTAAGTTGGGGTGGACTGATGTGGCTCGGTTTGCCGCGTTGGGGATGCCTGCGGTGAATTTCGGGCCGGGGGATCCTACTTTGGCTCATACGCAGCAGGAGAATGTTCGGGTGGGGGAGATTCGGGAAGTGGCTTCGGTGTTGCGGGAGTTTCTTAGCTGAGGTTCGGCTCGTCGCCTGGCGGCGACATTGCTGCCTTGGTTGCGTGAGGCACCCCGAAGGTTGATTGTGCTGACGGTCTGGGGGTGGGTGTGTTTGGGGGGGAGAATTATTTTAAAAAAAA
>NZ_JBEXMH010000037.1:0-92958 GCF_040610415.1 Amycolatopsis sp. NPDC004079
GCCCGTCCGCAGCGCCCCAATGTGGCATTGGGTGCATCTGACGCACCGAACGCCACATTGGGTGCATCCCACGCACCCAATGCCACATTGGGGCGCTAGCCCCAACCCGAAACCGCAGCCGCTGCACCCAACGATCGAGGCACCCAGCCCCTCCCCCGCACCCCGATACGAAGCCTTCCCTGCGGTCTGGGGGTGCTTGTCAAGGCATCTTTCCCGCCTTGACAAGCAACCCCAGACCGTCAGCACAATCAACCTTCGGGGTGCCCCACGCAACCAACGCAGCAATGTCGCCGCCAGGCGACGAGCCGAAGACTCACCGCCGACGAAACGCCTCCTCGATAACCCCCCACCGCTGCAAGTTATGCCGAGCGTCAGCCAACGCGTCATGCTGATCCCCAGGCGCAGCAGGCAACTTAGGCTTCCCCGCGTCCTCCCACCGCTGCCGCAGATCCCGGGTGAACCGAGGCAACTGCCGGGGCAACGCGGGCATCGGCCCCCACAACTGCGCCAACGCCACATGGTCGTACGCGGCGAACCAGGCCCAGAGCTCGATCCCCCCAGGCGGCTTCCCGAAGAACTCCAGCAGATCCGCCCGAATCCGCTCCCGGCTCCGCCAGGCCGGGTCCGCGGGCGAAGGCAGCTTGGGCAGCACGTTCTCCCGCACCCAAGCCCCGGCCCGCCCGGGGTCGAAATCAGTGGACACGGCATAGAACTCGCGTCCGCGCTCGTCAACGACACCGATCGACACCAGGTCAATCGTCACGCCGTCCTCAATAAATTCGGTGTCGTAGAAAAAACGCACCGGGGAACTCTAGTGGGGCCCTACCCGGCCTTCGTCTCCGGCACCCGATCGGCGTCAAGACCACTCGGCTGGGGCGGCACCGCGGGCTTGACACCAGCGGCCTCGGCCGCCAGCAGCTCCTTGGCCTTCGCCGCGTAAATGTCCACGTACTCCTGGCCGGACAGCTCCATCAGCGCGTACATGATCTCGTCGGTGATCGACCGTTCGATGAACCGGTCGCCGGAGAGGCCCTCGTAGCGGGAGAAGTCGAGCGGCTTGCCGAAGCGGATCTCGAGCCGCCGCGGCCACCACATCTTGGAGCCGATCGGGTTGACCTTGTCCGTGCCGACCATCGCGACCGGGACCACCACGCCGCGCGATTCGAGCGCGATCCGGGCGACGCCGGTCTTGCCCTTGTACAGCCGGCCGTCCGGGGAGCGGGTGCCCTCGGGGTAGATGCCGAGCAGGTGCCCGTCCTTGACCAGCCGGATCGCGGTGTCGAGCGCGGCCTGCGCGGCGTTGCCGCCGGAGCGGTCGATGGGGAACTGGCCGACGCCGGTGAAGAACCACTTCTTGAGCAGGCCCTTGAACCCGGGCTCGGTGAAGTACTCCGACTTCGCCGGGAAGGTGACCTTGCGCTTGACCCGCAGCGGCATGAAGAACGAATCCGCGACCGCGAGGTGGTTCCCGGCGAGGATGGCGCCACCCGTCTCGGGGATGTTTTCGGCGCCGACGACCTTGGTGGGCCACAGCGTCTTCAGCAGCGGCCCGATGAAAACCCACTTCATCAGCAAGTACAGCACCGGGTTCCAGTCCTTTCCTGCCCGCGCGGGCCCCGGCAGGCCAGGGTACGGAACAAGCACCGGCCCGCACAACGCGACAGCGGGCGGTCACCCGGGGGCAGCGACCGATCTCACAGCGGGACCGGAAGGATCCCCGCTTGCGGAGTGGGGCCCACAACCCGGCTTCGGCGTGAGAGCATGGGAGGACTCACCGCTTCGATTCGGAAGGGCGTTCGTGATGGGCGTGCTCGCCGGCGCGGAACCGTTCTCCCACCCGGGTTCCTCCGGGGCCGGCTTCCTGCTCTGCCACGGATTCACCGCGACGCCCGACGGCATGCGCGCCTGGGGCGAGCACCTGGCCGGAGAGGGCTTCGCGGTGCGCTGCCCGCTGCTGCCCGGCCACGGCACGCACTGGCGCGACCTCAATCGGACGACCTGGCAGGACTGGTACGCCGCGGTCCGCGAGGCGCTGCTGGCGCTGCGCGCGGAGTGCGACCAGGTGTTCGTCGGCGGGATGTCGATGGGCGGGACGCTCACCCTTCGCCTCGCCGAGGAATTCGGCCCGGACATCTCCGGCATCGTGCTGGTCAACCCGTCGGTCACGCGGCTGAGCCTGGACGCCAAGGTGCTGCCGCTGCTGTCGCGGGTGGTCCCGTCGATCCGCGCGATCGGCAACGACATCGCGAAACCCGGCGAGGTCGAGCTGGCCTACCCGCGCACGCCGGTGCGGGCCGCGGCGAGCCTCTCCCGGCTGTGGAAGATCGTGCGCGCCGACCTGGCGAAGGTGACGCAGCCGGTGCTGCTGCTGCACTCGCGGGTCGACCACGTCGTGGAGCCCGAGAACTCGCAGATCGTTCTGGACGGCATCTCGAGCACGGACGTGACCGAGGTGGTGCTGGAGAACAGCTTCCACGTCGCGACGCAGGACCACGACGCGGAACTGATCTTCAGCCGCAGTGTCGACTTCGCCCGGCAGCCGCGGGCGGGACAGGTGGGTGCCGGATGAACCGGGGGAAAGGCGCGGACGGACCCGAGGACGTCGACGCCACGTTCGCCGAGATCGTGGCCGACCTGCGGGCCGAGGGCGTGGGCGTGTTCCTGGACGAGGACCCGTTCTCCAGCGCCGGCCCCGCGTCCGCCGAGCCCGAGGCGTCCGCCGGAGCCGAACCCGAAGCGGGCAAGGCCAAGCCGAAGCCTACTGCGGACCCGCCCGCACCGCCCGCGCCTCCGTCGTCGTCGGACGGCTGGCGCACCGGCGGCAGCGACTGGGACACCACCATGTTCTCCGGCGACCCGGCCGAGGACGACGAGCACTACGTGCCGCCGGAGCCGCCGCCGCTGCCGCGCTGGCGCAAGGGTGCCTTCATCGTGCTGCTGTTCTTCGTCGTCGGGCTCCTGCTGCTGATCGTGCCGAACCTGATCGGGGTCGGGCCCGCGCTCGCCACGCCGCTCGGCATCCTTTCGCTCGCCACCGGCATCGCGCTGCTCCTGCTGCGCGTGCGCCAGGGCCCGCCGCCCGGCGCGGACCCCAGCAACGGCGCCCAGGTCTGACCGGGCGGGCATGCGGATCGACTTCCAGGCGTCCCGGCGTTCCACGGTCGGCGCGGAATGGGAACTCGCGCTGGTGGACCGGCGCAGCGGCGAATTGCGGTCGGTCGCGGAGGAGTTGCTCGCCGCGGTCTGCCCGGAGGGGAAGGCCGAGCACCCCCGGATCAAACAGGAGCTGCTGCTCAACACGATCGAGGTGGTCAGCGGCGTCTGCCGCACGGTCGGCGAGGTGAAACACGACCTCGACGAGGCCTTGGATGAGGTGCACCGGGTCGCCGACCCGCTGGGCGTCGAGCTGTTCTCCGCCGGATCGCACCCGTTTTCCTCGTGGTACCGGCAGAAGGTGACCGACAAGGAGCGCTACGCCAAGCTCATCGACCGCACCCAGTGGTGGGGCAGGCAGATGCTGATCTACGGCGTGCACGTCCACGTCGGGCTCGACCACCGGGACAAGGTGCTGCCGGTCCTCGACGGGCTGCTGCGCTACGCGCCGCACCTGCAGGCGCTGTCCGCGTCGTCGCCGTACTGGTCCGGCGAGGACACCGGGTACGCCTCGAACCGGGCGCTGATGTTCCAGCAGCTGCCGACCGCCGGGCTGCCGTTCCAGTTCCGCGAATGGGCGGAGCTGGAGGGCTACGTCGAGGACATGTTCACCACCGGCGTGATCGACCACTTTTCCGAGATCCGCTGGGACATCCGCCCGGCCCCGCATTTCGGCACCGTCGAAATGCGCGTGTGCGACGGGCTGCCGACGCTGCAGGAGGTCGGCGCGATTTCGGCGCTCACGCAGTGTCTGGTGGACGATTTCAGCGCTCGCCTCGACAAGGGCGAAACGCTGCCGGTGCTGCCGCCGTGGCACGTGCAGGAGAACAAGTGGCGCGCCGCGCGCTACGGCCTCGACGCGATCGTCATCCTCGACGCCGCCGGTCGCGAACGCCTCGTCACCGAAGATCTCGCCGAGTTGCTGGACCGGCTGGAACCGGTCGCGCGACGGCTGGACTGCGTCCGCGAGCTGCGCGACGTCGAGAACATTCTCCGGGTCGGCGCGAGCTATCAGCGGCAGCGGGCGGTGGCGAAGCAGTACAACGGATCTTTGAAGGCCGTGGTCGCCGCGCTGGTCACCGAGATGCGCGACGGCGTCCCGCACGCTTAGCTGCGGTTGGTTTAGGAGGCAACGATGTCGCATACGTTCAGCACGACCGTCGAGCTCAACGGCAAGACCGCCACCGGCTTCCGGGTCCCGGCCGAGGTCGTCGAGGCGCTCGGCCAGGGACGGCGGCCGAAGGTCCGGGTGACCGTCGGCCCGCACACCTACCGCAGCACGGTCGCGGTCTACTCCGGCGAGTTCATGCTGCCGCTCAGCGCGGCGAACCGGGAGGCGGCGGGGGTCGCGGCCGGGGAGACGGTCGAGGTCACGATCGAAGCCGACCTCGCCGAGCGGACGGTCGAGATGCCGGACGATCTGGCTGCCGCACTGGCTGACCGGAAGGGCGCGCGGGCCGCGTTCGACAAGCTTTCCTTTACCGCACAACGGGAACGCACCGAAGCCGTTACCTCCGCCAAGCGCGCGGAGACCCGGGAGCGGCGGATCGCGAAGATCGTCGCGGAGCTCGCCGGGGACGGGCTCGCCTAACCGCCCCTAGCCGACTGCCAGACCGGGTTTGCCGAAGCCGCCGAGCACGGTGTCGACGACGCGGGTCGCCAGCGTGTCCGGGTCGGCGGATTCCTGGTCCTGCGCTGCTTCGTGGATGAGCGCGCAGTACACGCGGCGCGCCCAGACCAGGTCGACGCCGGGCCGCAGCGTGCCGGTTTCCTCCAGGCGCTGGAAGAAGACGTCGCATTGGGCCACGACGTCCGGGGTCAGGACGCCTTCTTCCTGCGGGTGCGCGTTCATCGCGAACCCCCACCGGAGCTTGACGCTCAGCACCTTCGCGGTCACCTGGTAAAGCGCGACCAGCGGCGGCGTGACGTCAGGGCGGACGCTGGCGAGCGCGTCGTGGAACTGCTGCGTTGCCCAGAGGGTCATCGCGTCCACCAGCGCGTCGCGGCTGGCGAACCGGCGGTGCACGGTCGTCCGCGAGACGCCCGCGGCCTCCGCGATCTGCTCCATCGTCGCCGCCGGGTTGTCGCTGAGCACCCGTTCGGCGGCCTCGAGGATCGCCTGAGCCGTCCGTTCCGAGTCCGCGCGCAGGGCCCGTTTCTCCATGCTGCCCAGTTTACGCCATGGTTGCCACTCTAATCATAGTTGCGACACTGGTGTTGCAACTTCTAGCTTAGATGCATCGGACCTGACACGCCTTTGGGGGCTTTCGCATGGACATGCAGTTGACCGGCAAGACCGCGGTGGTCACCGGAGCGAGCCGGGGAATCGGCCTGGCCACGGTTTCCGCGCTGATCGGCGAAGGGATGCGAGTGGTGGCCGCGGCCCGGACGATCACGCCGGAACTGACGGAAACCGGCGCGGTGCCGATGTCGGTGGACCTGTCCACTCCAGACGGCCCTGGACGGTTGATCGAACAGGCCGTCGCCGAACTGGGCGGCTTGGACGTCCTGGTGAACAACGTCGGCGGCGGCGACAGCAGCGAGGGTCAGGCCGGCGGATTCTTGGCGATCACTGATCAACAGTGGACGGACATGGTGGAGCTGAATTTCCTTGCCGCGGTACGGGCTTCTCGCGCCGCCCTGCCGCACCTGATCGAACGGCGGGGTGCGATCGTCACGGTCTCCTCGAACGGCGCGCGGATCCCGCACTCGGGCCCGATCGCTTACACCGCCGCGAAAGCCGCGCTGACCGCGTTCGGGAAGGCACTGTCGGAGGAGTTCGGGCCACAGGGCGTGCGAGTCAACACGGTCTCGCCCGGGCCGGTTCGTACCGCGCTGTGGGAAGGCCCGGACAGCTACGGGGCCGAACTGGCTTCGTCGATGGGGATGTCGCATAGGGATTTGCTGGCCGCGGTTCCAGCGGGTGCCGGGATGCTGACGGGCCGATTTGTCGAACCGGCGGAGGTGGCCACGTTGATCACGTATCTCGCGTCGCCGCTGGCCGCGAGCATCGCTGGGACGGACCATCTTGTCGATGCGGGGGCGGTGAAGACCGTGTGACGGCTGGTCTTCGGCCGCGACCCGTTGGCGCTCGGGAGACGGCGGAACGGCAAGACTGCGGGCCTGCGTGGTTGCTCGGTTCCCGCCGATCTTCTCGGAGGGAGATTTCCGCCGCCTGTACAGCAGCGGAGCCGCAAGATCGCGGGTCTGCAGGGTTGCTCAGTTCCCGCCGAGGTTCTCGGGAGGAGATTGCCGCTCCGCCTGCGCAACGGCGGAGCGGCAAGACCGCGGAAGTCCGCTTGGTTGGCCGGGCCCGCAGCAAGGTTTTCGGACTGAACTCCTGGGCTGAGGTCGCGATCCGACCGCGCAGCTCGCAGTCAGCCGCGCCACGCGGCGACGGAGCGCCGAGGCGATGAGGGCTTTCTAGCCACCCGGCTCCCGTTGCAAGGCCCCGGCCTGAGCATCCGTGAGCTGAGGGCTGCCGGGCCGACCGCGCGACTCACCCACGATCGCAAAACACTCGCCAGCAGCAAAACTCCGACTGCCCAACCCCAGCAAGGAGATTCCCAGCCACCTACAGCAGCAGCGGAGTGCGAAGACGCTGACGAGCGCCTAGCCGCCCAGTTCCCGCAACAGGGTTCCCGGCCCGAGCACCCGTGCGCCGAGATCGCCGACCCGGCCGCGCAGTTCGCGGTCGGCCGTCACGACCACGACGTGATCGTCCAGGCGTTGCCGGGCGGCGGCGGTCACCTCGACGATTTTCGAATCGCCGTCGGTGTCCGCCGAGATGACCTCGACGCCCGGGATCGGTTCCACTCCCCTGGCCTTGCCCTCGACCACCAGCACCACCCGAGGCCACCAGGACCACGTCGGGCCCGCGCCGATGCCGACCACGTCGTCGCGCAGGCCGCGTTCGGCCGGGCCGGTCAACTGGTCGCGGAGCCGTTCCGCGGCGCCGCGGCGGTCACGCCACCAGCCGTCCGGACGGGAGCCCATCACGTTCGCCGCGTCGACCACCAGGACCAGTTCCCGGCCCAGTTGCTCGCGCAGCACCGGCCAGGCGGCGGCGAAATCGCGGTGAAGGTCGAGCGCGGCCACCTCGTCCGGCGGGACCCAGCGCATCTCGGCGCTTTCCTCGTTCGCGACCTGGGCTTGCAACGCACTGTCGGCCAGCCCGAGCACGGTCGTGTACTGCCATTCTCCGTGGTCCAGCACCGACGCCGACATGGCGCGAAACCCCGATGCCGGGATGGCGGCTTCTTCCCAAGCCTCCCTGGCAGCGGCCTCGTGCACGGTCTCGCCGACTTCGAGCGCGCCACCGGGCAAAGCCCACGTTCCGCCGTTGTGCACCCACCACGCACGGCGCTGCAACAGCACGCCCCGGCGGGGATCGCACAACAACAACCCGGCCGCACCGAACGCGCCCCAGTGCTGCCTGCCGCAAGAACACCGCACAAAGCGGTTGGCGGTCATCGGCGTCACCCGGCCCAGCCTTCCACAGAACCGCGCGAGTGCCTATGCCGGTCAAAACCCGAAGATCGCTCCGGCGACAGCGGCGGGCTACGAACATCGGACGTGGCGAATCCGGGGAGGACCGGAATCAACAGCCACCCCCGCGGCCACCGCTAACCCGGCCCACAACCGCCCGACGGGATCACGCACCTCATGCGCAACGCTCCCAGGCGACGGGAACCAGCACCAGCAAGCCCGGCAGCGCAGCAATCACCGCCGCCCAACCTGCCACTGCCCCGGCGAGAAACACCAAGCCGCCAACCGGCCTCGCCAGAACCGGAATCAGGCCCCGCAAGCTCTACAACGTGTCCATCGCCAACGCAGCCGCGCCGACGATCGCCGTGTCGTCGCCTAGGTGCGCAGTCCGGATCCGCGCCAGCGGACGGTGCCGCGCACCAGTGATCGCCCCGGAGTAATGCTCGCGGGCCTCGTCCAGGAACAACGGCGCCGACTCCGAAACTCCCCCGCCGATCACGATGATCTCCGGGTCGAAGACGTCCGCCACCAAAGCGAGTCCCTCGCCCAGCCACTTAGCCAGCTCCGCCATGGCGCGCAAGGCGATCGGGTCGCCGTCGCGGGCCGCGCGGGCTACTCGGCGGCCGGTGACCGACCCGGGGTCGCCGGCGATTTCCCGGGACAGCACGGTGGAACGGCCGGGGTACCGGGCGAGCAGCTCGACGGCGGTCGCGGCGAGCGCGGTGCCGCTGCAGTAGCGCTCCCAGCAGCCGTACTTTCCGCACGGGCAAGCGCGGCCGTCGCGCACGACCGTCAGGTGGCCGAGTTCCGGGGCCACTCCGTGTGCGCCGCGGTAGATCTCGCCGTCCAGCAGCAAACCCGCGCCGATTCCGGTGCCCAATGCGACCAAGGCCGCTACCCCGGCCCCGCGTGCGGCGCCGAAGCGGTGTTCGGCGACTACCGCGGAGTTGACGTCGTGCTCCAGGGTCACCGACAGGCCGACGCGCTTCGCGATCCGGTCCGCCACCGGGGCGTTGCGCCAGGCCAGGTGCGGCGCGAACATCACCGAACGGCGGTCGCGGGTCACGAAACCGGCCACCGCAAGGCCGACCGCGGCGACGTCGTGGCGGTTGCGCAGGCTTTCGACGACCCCGGCGATGGCGTCTTCGAGCGCGTTCTCCTCGCTCGGCGTCCCGACGCGCGCCGTGTCGAGAAGCGAGCCGCGCTCGTCCACGACGCCGGCCCGCACGCTGGTGCCGCCGACGTCCACCCCTACGGTCAGCAATCAGTTCTCCCGCTCCGGCTGCCAGTCCGCGCGCTTGCGGACGACGATGTGCTGGACCCGCGACGACGACTCCGAAGACGACGCCGCCGCGGTCGCGGGCGGACGCGCGGCGGGCCGGAACCCGGGCATGTGCACGCCCTCGTCCGGCTCCCAGCGGTCCGCGAGCACCGCCCGCAGCAGCGCGACGAGCTGAGCAGCCTGTTCGAGGACCCTGGCCACGAACTCCGGCCGCTCGCCGCGCACGACGGCGACGATCGCACACAGCGGGCACCATCCGCATCCCGAAGTGCTGTCCTCCACACCGGACGCACCTTCGGCGCCGGGTTCTTCCGGGGCGCCGTGCCCGGCGGCCATCACGCCTTCCAGCCACGGCGCGGCGCGTTCGATCACCATCTCGACCAGCAGCCGGATCTCCTCGGCCAGCTTCAGGCCGTCCGCGTAAGACCCCTCGTTTTCTTCGCTCACCCGGATCCCCGGTTCCCGGCCAGGCTGACCACCAGGCCGTCGGCGTCGGATTCCGCGCCGGTGATCCGGCACGGGCGCAGCGTTTCGGGCAGTGCGACCAGCCGGCGGAACCCGTCCACGGTGATCGCCAGGTCGTCGTCCACGCGGGCGAGGTCGACCGCCGAATCCTGGTCCAGCGGGAGCGCGACCCGCAGCCGGAAGCCCTCTCCGTCGGCCGCGACCGACAACAGCGGCGTGACCGGTTTTCCGTTGCCGGACAAGGGATCCCGGCTGCCGTACAGCTCGCGAGCGAGCTCGGCGAGCGCCTCCGCGCCCACCGGTTCGCTCGCCCGGTGTTCGACGCGGGCCAGTTCGTCGGGGCCGAAACCGGCCTCCGCCAATTCCGCCAAAACCGCGTCCTGCTGATCCCGCCGGGTGCGCAGCCACTTCGCCGCCGACCCGCGCCAGAAACCGGGCGCGGGCATCAGCCGGTTGGCGATCAGGCCGTCGACCGCGATGCCGCGCAACGCCAGCGACGTGAGCGTGCGCCGCGCCTCGGCGACCACCACTCGCTCCGGCGTGAGCACCAGCCGCACGGTCGTCACGCGCGGGTCAGTGAGCAGTTCGCGGAGCGCGTCGAGGTGTGCGCCGAGCTGCCGGACCGACGCCGCGACGCGCCGGTTGCCGAACACCCGGCCCAGGTAGCCGGACACGGCCTCCGGAAGCGAAAGCAAGCGCAGCGTTTCAGCGGTCGGACCGCAGTCGACCACGACGGTGTCCCACGGACCGTGCGAAGCCAGCCGCCGCACCTCGCTCAGCGCGAGCAACTCGTCGACGCCGGGCAGCACGGTCAGCTCTTCCGCGTCCAGGACGTCCAGACCGGCTCCGGCCAGCACCTTCCGCAGCTCTCCGCGCAGCTCGTGCCAGGTCCGGTCGGCCAACGCCCGCGAGTCCACCTGCGCCGCCCACAGACCGGCCGGCGTGCCGTCGCGGCGGAGGTCCACTTCGGAGGGTTCGGCGGCCAGCGGCGTGCCGAACGCGTCGCCGAGCGAATGCGCCGGGTC
Organism: Amycolatopsis sp. NPDC004079; assembly: GCF_040610415.1. Lineage (NCBI taxonomy): Bacteria > Bacillati > Actinomycetota > Actinomycetes > Pseudonocardiales > Pseudonocardiaceae > Amycolatopsis > Amycolatopsis sp. NPDC004079. Next base: position 10,414 of record NZ_JBEXMH010000037.1, read on the forward strand.
GGTGGACACGACGAGCGTCTTCCTGCCGCGGCCGGCGAGCGCGGCAGCGGTAGCCGCGGCGAGCGTCGTTTTCCCGACACCCCCCTTGCCGGTGAACAGCAGGATGCGCATCTAGCCCTCGGCCCTGCGCTTGAGCTCCTTGAGCGCGGTGTCCATGACCATCTTCTCCGCCTTGCGCCGCAGCAGCCCGATCATCGGCAGCGCCAGCTCGACCGACAGCGTGTAGGTGACGCGGGTGCGCCCGCCGCCGAGCGGTTCGAGCGCGTACCGGCCGTTCTGCGCCTTCTGCATCTGGCCCTTGACCAGATGCCAGCTGACGCCGAGACCGGAATCGTCCCAGTCGTACTCGAGCGTGTACACGTCCTTGATCGGCCCGGCGTCGAGGGTGAGCTTCACCTGCTTCGCCCGGCCCGCGTCGTCGGTCGCGAGCACCTCGGTCTCGCGGACCGCCTTGGCCCACTCCGGGTACGCGGGGAAATCGGAGATCACCGACATCACCCGCGCGGGCTCGGCGTCGACCTCGATGGACTGCGTGGACTGCTCGGCCATGGGACGAAGCGTAGCCGGACAGCACAGTCACCAGCGCAGCACGTACGGCTGCCCGGTCTCCTTGAAGTGACCTACGTTACGGCATTCGGTGTGCCCGACCCGGCGCCGCACGGCCAGCGGCTGGTGCACGTGCCCGAATACCGACCAGCGCGGACGCTGCCGCCGGATCAGGTCCAGCAGCGCCTTCGAACCGAGTTCGGCGCGTCGCGCGACCACGTCGTAGGTCAATTCGGGCACCGCGGGCGGGATGTGCGTGCACAGGACGTCGACCTGGTCCAGCAGCGAGACCGCCGCGTCGAACTCCTCGCGCGCCCGCAGGTACGGCCGCCACGCCGCGCCCTTGCGCGGACGCGGGAGCACGCCGTCCGGCAGCACCGCGCCGCCCGCGAAGCCGAACCGCAGGCCGCCGATGGTGACGACCTCGCCGTCGACCAGGTGCACGCCCTCGCCGGCGAACTCCGGCCATGCCGACGGCGCGTCGACGTTGCCGGGGATCGCGTACGTCGGCGCGGTCATCGAGGCGAACATCGTGGAGTACTGCTCCCGGACCGCTTCGTCGACCGCGGCGGCCGGGTCGTCCAGGGTGGCCCACAGCGTGCGCGAGTAGGCGACCGTCTCGTCCCTGGTGCCTTCGCGGCGCAGGCGGGCGAACTCGCCGACTTTCTCCGCGCCGAACAGCACGCCCATGATGCCTTTGTCGTGGTCGTGGTAGTCGACGAAGTCGAGCAGGTCGCCGAGCACGACCAGCGCGTCCGCCCCGTCCCCCGCCCGCTTCAGCGCGTCGGCGTTGCCGTGCACGTCCGAAACGACGTGAACCCGCACAAGAGCCTCCTACTCGACGGTCCGGGGCGGAACCCCCGGCTCGCGCCCGTCCTCGAGGATCTCCTTCAGCTCCAGCGCCACTTCCTTCGCCGCGCGCGCCCGCCGGTCGAACTCGCGGCGCAGTTCGCGCGGGCTCAGCTCGCGCGGGACGCCGCCGGGACCGGCCGGCGTGGCCCGGAGGAAGTAGTGCAGCACGGTGCCGTCGAGAACAGGTTCCAGCCAGACCTCCATGGTACCGATCAAGGCGCCCGTGACGGTCCAGCGCAGGCCCTTGTCCCCCCGGTCGGTGTAGACCCGCAACTCCAGGTCGGGCCAGTACCGCCGCCACGAACCCGGGTCGGCGAAGGCCGCCGCGACCGTCGATGGGGGCACCACGAGGAAGGTCTCGTCGACAAGATCGAGAGCTGGCGGTTCGTGCACCCGGACACGATGTCACGACCTCGCCGCGCGCCCCGTGCCAGCATGGTCTTAAGGTCTACGGCACGCTAAGTTGACTGGCGGGTAACCGCACGCGTCGAACACGGAGGTCCGAGTGCGCGAATACAGCGCCCCCGCCGGGAAGCCGGTGACCGACGACGAGAATCTGGCCGATGTCGTCTGGGCGAACGCGGAGCGGTTCTCCGACGTGGTCAGCTTCCGGCGGCAGGTCGAAGGCACCTGGCTGGACGTCACCGCGAAGGACTTCGCGGACCAGGTCGCGGCCGTGGCCAAGGGCCTGATCGCGGCGGGAGTCGGGCACGGCGACCGCGTCGCGCTGATGTCGAAGACCCGCTACGAGTGGACGCTGGTCGACTTCGCGATCTGGGCCGCGGGCGCGGTCACGGTCCCGATCTACGAGACCTCGTCGCCCGAACAGGTGTACTGGATCCTGTCCGACTCGGCCGCCAAGGCCGTCGTCGTGGAGACCGGCGCGCACCGCGAGGCGATCGACGAGATCAGCGGGCGGCTCAGCACGCTCGAGCACACCTGGCAGATCGAGGGCGATTCCCCCGCGGTCGACGAGCTGACCGCGCTGGGCGCCGAGGTCTCCGACGAGGACCTGCACACCCGCCGCCGCGGCGTCACCGCGAACGAGACGGCCACGATCGTCTACACCTCGGGCACCACCGGGCGGCCCAAGGGCGTCGAGCTGACCCACCGGAACCTGCTGGCCGAGATCCGCGCGGACATCGAGGCGTTCCCGGAGCTGATGGAGCAGGGCAACTCGCTGCTGTGCTTCCTGCCGCTCGCGCACATCCTCGCCCGCGCGATCGCCATCACCGCGCTCACCGCCCGGGTCACGCTCGGCCACACGCCGGACGTCAAGAACCTGGTCCCGGACCTCGGCACCTTCCGGCCGACGTTCGTGGTCGCCGTGCCGCGCGTGTTCGAGAAGGTCTACAACACCGCCAAGCAGAAGGCGCACGCCGACGGCAAGGGCAAGATCTTCGACGCCGCCGAGGCCACCGCGGTCGCGTACAGCGAGGCGCAGGAAAAGGGCGGCGCCGGGCTCGGCCTGCGCGCGAAGCACCTGGTGTTCGACAAGCTGGTGTACGGCAAGCTCCGCGCCGCGCTGGGCGGCCGCTGCATCGCCGCGGTGTCCGGCGGGGCCCCGCTGGGCGCGCGGCTGGCGCACTTCTTCCGCGGCATCGGCGTGCCGGTGTTCGAGGGCTACGGCCTCACCGAGACGTCCGCGGCGGCGAACGTGAACACCAGCGCGGCGTTCCGCGTCGGCACCGTCGGGCGTCCGGTCGCGGGCACCTCGGTGCGCATCGCGGAGGACGGCGAAGTCCTGCTGAAGGGCGACGTCGTGTTCGGCCGGTACTACAACAACCCGGAGGCGAGCGCGGAAGCCCTCACCGACGGCTGGTTCCACACCGGCGACCTCGGCGAACTGGACGCGGAAGGCTTCCTCAAGATCACCGGCCGCAAGAAGGAGATCATCGTGACGGCGGGCGGCAAGAACGTCGCCCCGTCCGGTCTCGAGGACACCATCAAGGCCGCGCCGCTGGTGAGCCAGGTGATGGTGGTCGGCGATCAGCGGCCGTTCATCGCCGCGCTGGTGACCGTCGACGAGGAGTACTTCCCGGCGTGGAAGTCCCAGCACGGCAAGCCCGCCGAGGCGACGGTGTCCGAACTGGCCGAGGACGCGGACCTGCGCGCGGAGATCCAGGCGGCGGTCGACGAGGCGAACAAGCAGGTCTCGCACGCGGAGTCGATCAAGAAGTTCACCGTGCTGGCCAACGACTTCACCGAGGCGGGCGGCGAGATCACGCCCAGCTTGAAGCTGAAGCGCAACGTGGTGAACAAGAACTACGCGTCCGACATCGAGGCGCTGTACCGGAAGTAGCCCTAGTCCCGCGGAAACGGGCCCGCACCGATTTCCGGTGCGGGCCCGTTTCCGTTCGTCACTCCGCTTCTTGCTTCGCCTCGAGTTCTGCTCGCTCGGCATCCTTGCGCCGCGAGGAGAAGTACTCGTCGGCGAAGTTCTTCTTGATCTGGTCGGCTTTGTCCGCGTACCGCGGGTCTTCCAGCGTTTCTTTCAGCTCGTTGAACACCTTCTTGGAATTCGCCTGCTGCTCCGGGGGCAGGTGGTCCAGGTCTTTTTCGACGTCGTTCCAGGTGCGATTGTTTTCGCGCAGGTGGTCGCCCGGCACGCGGTTGTGCGTGTAGTCGTACCGGGGATCCTTGTTCAGCAGGTTCTCGTTCTTCAGCACGTTGTCGTATTCGAGAATCGTGTTCTGGGTGTTGCCGCCGTGATTGCCGTGGAGCTTGTCCTGCTTCAGGTGGCCCATCTCGTGCCCGAGCACCTCGGCCGGGTTCCTGGCGTCGGGCCCGTGGTGGATCTTGGGGTCGAGGAAGAGGATCTCGCTCTGGTGGTTGTAGGACCCGCTGCCCTGCAGGTCGATCATGTCTCCGACCCGGCCGTCGGCGAGGCCCTTCTTCTCCAGATCCTCCCGGGAAATGCCCATCAGGTCGTGGAAGGGCTTCTCCCGGTCCCCTGGCGACAGGTTCAGCTGCTGGTCCTCGCGCAGCGCGCTCGCCTTGTCGGTCAGTTTGAGATCGCTGTTCTTGTCCACCGAGACGATCTTGGGCTTGTCCAGCCGTTCCAGGTTTTCCAGGTACTTCGGGTTGTCGATGCCGTGGTCCTTCTTCAGCCTGTCCTTCAGCGCGTCGACCTCTTTCAGGTGCGCCGGGTCCTTCACGTCCTTGAGATCGTCGACGCCCAGCTTCTGCTTCAGGTCCTTCAGGTCCTTCATCCCGGGCGCGTCGTCGAAGCCCATCTTCTCCTTGACCTGGTCGACCTTTCCGCCCAGTTTTTCCTTGGCGGACAGGTCTTCCCAGTTCTTGGTGTCGGGCAGTTCCTTCCGCTTCGGCGGACCGCCGCCGGGCGGACGGCTGCCGGCCGGCGGACGGCTGCCGCCCGGAGGCCGCACCGGGGGCGGACCGGGAGGAGGAGGCGGGCCGGGAGGCGGAGGAGCTGCCGGAGGTCCGCCGGGAGCTTTGCCCGGCGGCGGCGGAGGCGGTGGCGGTGGCGGAGGTGCCGACGAAGCCGTGGTCGTCTCCGGAGTCGGTTCCCTCGGCGGCGGAGTCGGCTCGCGCGGCGGCGGGGTGGGTTCGCGTGGCGGCGCCGACGACGGGTTGGTTTCCTGCACGTGCCCGGCGTTGTTCCCGCCGCCCGGGGTTTCGCTCGGGCGCGCGTCGTCGTTCGGGCCGGATTTCTGCCTGCCCAGGCAGTTGCCCAGGCCCAGCGGGTCGGCGTCGGCGAGCGGGTTGGGCACGTACGAGGCCGGGTTCGGGGCCGGGGCGAGGCCGAGCGGGTCCTGGCTCAGGTAGCGCCCGGTGCCGGGGTCGTAGTAGCGGAAAACGTTGTAGTGCAAGCCGGTCTCGTCGTCCGCGTACTGGCCGGGGAACCGCAGCGGCGTGGCGCCCGGGCGGGTGCGGCCCCACAGCGAACCGGACGCGCGCCAGGCGACAGTGCCGTAGGCGTCCACCAGACCCACCGGAGTGCCGACCGGGTCGGTGACGAACGAGAAGAACCGGGCGCTCTTACCGAGCAGTTCGGTCTGCGTCACCGGGCGCACGGTGCCGGGCAGGTGGTCCCACGTCAGTGTGAGCGGCGCGGACCCGGCCAGCCGGTGTTCCTGTTCGACCAGGAGCTGGCCGCTCCACGAGAAGAGGGTCTCCTCGGCGGGGGTTTCGGAACCGGGCAGCCAGCGTTGTTTGGCGATGCGGCGGCCCAGCGGGTCGTAGCGGTAGCGCCATTCCACGCCGTCCGGGGTTTCCACCGCCAGCAACCGATCCTGCGCGTCCCAGCGGTAGGTCCAGGTGCGCGAGTTCTCGTGGCGGGCGGTGAGCCGCCCCTGTCCATCGTGGACATACCGCACCGAACCGGCCGCGGTGAGCCGGTTTCCGGTGTAGCCGCGCGAGCCGGAATCCGCTTCGGCGAATGGGAGTTGCGCGTGCCGGATGTTTCCGGACGGGTCGTAGTGGTAGCTCTCCTGGCCGTCTCGCCGGGCCACCGACGTGACGCGGCCGACGGCGTCGAGCTGGTATCGCGTGGAGCCGGACAGCGTGTCGTCCACGCCGACCAGGTGGCCGTCCGGGCGGTAGTGGTACTCGCGCCGCTGCCGGATCTGGCTGCCCGCGGCCAAAGTCTGCGCGACCAACTGGTGTTCGGCGTCGAAAGCCTGTGCCAGCACGGTGTTTCCGCCCAGGACGCGTTCGACCTCGTGGCCCGCTTCGTCGTGGCGGAAAAGCACTTCGTGCCCGGCGGTCGACAGCGCGACCGCCTTCCCGGCGTCGTCGAAGCTCCACTCGCTGACGGAGCCGGACGGAGTGGTGCGGCGCATTCCAGAGGGCTCGTGGACGTACGCGACCGAGCGGCCGTCGACCGATTCCCGGACCACGCGGCCGTCCTCGTCGCGCTCAATCTCCAGCACGCACGAACCCTCGGTGGCGCGTGCGAGGAAGCCGACGGGGTCGTACTCGTAGCGGATGGCGCCGCTGTCCGTGCGACGCTCGATCACGTTGCCGAGCGCGTCATAGCGGTACTCGGTGCCCGCGCCCAGCCCGTCGACCGACCGCACGAGCTGACCCGCCGCGTCGTAGGCGAACTGCCGTTCGCGGCCGTCGAAGTCGCTTTCCGCGATGAGCCTGCCGTCGGCGTCGTAGGTGTAGTTCCAGGTCAGGCCCGCCGGATCGGTGATCCGGACGAGCCGCAGTTCGGTGTCGTACTCGTACGAGGTGCGGGCTCCGGTGGCGTCGGTCTTCGCGACCGGCAGGTCGAAGGGGCCGTATTCGAAACGGGCGTCCGTGCGTTCCACGAGGTTCCCCTCGGCGTCGTAACGCCATTCCTCGTGCCGCCCGGACGGGCCGGTCCGGCTGGCCTGGCTCCCGTCGACCGTCCAGCCGAACCGGGTGCCGTCGGCCACCACGCGCGGGCGGCCGAACTGGTCGCGCTCCACCGGGTCGGGCTCGGCGCGCGGCGGCTCTCCCCCGGTCAGCTGGCGGTCCTGGGCGAACTCGGTCGCGGCGATCCCGGCCTGCGCGGTGAACAGGTCCGGCGCGGTGCCCGGCGGGTAGACGCGCCGCCAGGTGCGTTCGGCGGTCTCGACGGCAACGGTCAGCGTCCCGTCCGGCGCGGAGCTGACCTGAGCGCGGCTGCCGTCCGGGCGGACGACCGCGGTGAGCAGGCCCTCGGCGGTGTACTCGAACCCGGTCGTGCGGCCGAGCGGGTCGGTGCGCGACAGCAGCCGGTCGTAACGGTCCCATGTGGACACTGTGGCCGCGCCGAGCGGGCTGACGTCCTTGGTCGGCTGCGAGGCCTCGTTGAAGTGGAATTCCGTGACGTGGCCCAAAGCGTTGGTGTAGCGGGTGATCCGCTGCTCGCGGTCGTAGGCGAACTCGCCGTCGTACACGCCCCGGTCGCCGACCGTGCGGACGCAGCGGCCGTCGGCGTCGTAGATGTAGCGGTACCAGATGCCGTTGCGGTCCTGCCAGCCGGTGATCCGGCCGTCGGCGTCGTAGTCGTAGTGCGTTGCCAGGCCGGAGGAATTGAAAACCCGGACCAGCCGGCCGAGGTCGTCGTAGCCGAAAGTGCGGACCAGCACCGGTTCCTGGCCCTCGCTGAGCACCCGGATCGCGGTGACGCGGCCTGCCTCGGCGTCGAGTGCCACGCGGTAGCCCGCCGAGTGGCGGATCAGCCGGGGAGCGCCGCTTTCGTCGTACTCGACGTCCATCCGGTCGCCCGCGGCGTCGGTCGCGCTCAGCAGCGGGAAGACGCCGCCTCGGCCGGGGCCGAAGCGCGATTCCGTGCCGTTGACCGGATCGACGAGCAGATACCCGCCGTCGTCGGTCGCGGTCAGCGGGCGGCGCGGGCCTTCCAGCGGCAGCACCGGCTCCCCGGTGCGCGGGTACACCAGGATCCGGCCGTCCGCCGCGTAGAACCGGACGGCTTCGGAGTCGGCTTCGAGCCGCTGGTCCACCGTCGACGTCCAGCTCGGGCCGAACCAGCGGCCGGACCGGTAGGACGAGACGTGCAGCCGTTCGAGCACGAGCGGGCTCGGCAGTTCGAGGTCGACGTCCTCGATCAGGACGGAGCCCCGCACGACGTCGACCGGGTCTCCCGCGGTCTTGCACTCGTCCGCGCCGCCCCGGGTGTCGGCGGCTTTCGGGTCGTCCTTCGGCGGTGTCTTGCCGGACTCGCCCTGGTTGCCGCTCCGGTCCGGCGGCGGCTCCTCGCTCCTCGGCTGCTCGGAGTGGTTGCCCTGCGGTTTCGTTTCGTCCCTCGGCGGCGGGGAATGGTCGCCTTGCGGTTTGACCTCGTCCTTGGGCGGCCCGGAGTGATCGCCCGAGGCGGTCGTCGAGTCCCCGCCCTTTCCGTTCTCCGGCTTGGGCTCGGGTTTGGGCTCCGACTTCGGCTTGGTCTCGATGTTCTTCGGCGCGCCCGACGGCTTGGGCTTGCCGCCCTTGATGCCCTTCAACGCCTTCGCGGCGTCCTCGAACAGGACGCCCGCCTTCTTCAGCAGCGGCATCAGCGCCTTGAGCGCGGAGACCAGCTGCTTGGTGATCTTGGCGAGCTGCGCGGCGGTCTTGGCGACGGCGCCGACCACCTGCGGCAGCACCCACGCCATCCCGATCCCGGCGGTGAACAGCACCTGCAGCGCCCAGCTGATCAGGTGCCCGACGAGCTGCGCGATGATGTCGCGCACCAGCATCCGCACGGCCGCGACGACCTCGCCCGCGGTCTTCACCCCGGACGCCGCGCCCTCGGTGCCCTTCTGCGCCGCGCCGAGCAGGTTCGCGACGTCCTTGGTCCGCTCGCGATAAGAGTCGGCCGCCTCGCCGGTCCAGCTCTGCAGGTCCTTCTCGACGCAGGCGGTCAGGTCCTTGCCGATGCTTTCGAGCTCTTTCGCGACGTTCTGCCACGTCTCGGCCTGCGCCTTGATCTCGTCAGCCTTGCCGGTCAGCGCCTCCAGCGCCTGCTTCAGCGGCCCGACGTGCTCGATCAGCCAGCCGACGCCCGCCGCCAGGATCGACCCGAACGGGTCCATCGCGGTCGACAGCACGTCCAGCGCGACCCCGACCGCCCCCATCGCGATCGACGCCCAGTCGCCGGATTCGATGCCGGACTTCACCATCTCGCCCGATTCGAGCAGGGTGATGCCCGAATACGCCTTGGTCGAGTCCTTCGTCTCCGCGATCAACGGGTTGCTCACACGAAGAACGCTATCCGGGACGGCGGGGGCGTTTTCCGGCCGCGCACGCTAGTTGCCCGTGCATCCACGCAGAGCTGGACGCACGGGCAAGCCTGTCGTGGGGCTCAGGCCTGCGGCGGCTGAGCCTGGTACTGCTGCTGCGGCGCCTGCGCGTACTGCTGCTGCGGGGCGGCCTGCTGCTGTTGCGGAGCCTGCTGCTGGGCGCCGTCCGGGACCACGTACACCGCGGTGCCGTAGGCGGCGATCTCACTGGCGGTGCCCGCGATCTCGTTGCAGTCGAAGCGCAGCGCGAGCACGGCGTTGGCCCCGTGCTGCATCGCTTCCTGGCACAGCCGGAAGAGGGCTTCGTGGCGCGAGTCGGAGAGCAGCTTCGTGAGGCCCTTGAGCTCGCCGCCTCCCATCGCCTTGAACCCGGACCCGATGTTGGAGAACATGTTGCGGCTGCGGACGGTGAGCCCGAAGACCTCGCCGAACACTCGGACCACGCGGTACCCGGGCAGATCGTTCATCGTGGACAGCAGGATCGGGAACTGCGGCTGCTGCTGTTGCGGTGGCGCGGCTTGAGTCATGCGCGGATCGTATCGTCGGCGACGCGCTCACGCTGTGATTCGCGCAGTCCAGTCCAGATGATGCCGGTATGCCCATCCTCGCTCGCCGCCGACGTCGTTGCCCGCGCTGGCCGCCACGAGCTTCTCGACCCGGGCGCGGCGCAGCCGTTCGTAGGCCGCGAACGCCGCGGGCGCGTCCGGCAGATCGCGCAGGCACTGGCCGAGCACCACCGCGTCTTCCAGCGCCATCGACGCTCCCTGCCCCGCAGCGGGCGACGCCGCGTGGGCAGCGTCCCCGGCCAGCACCATCGACGACGTGGACCAGACGCGGGTGGTCGGCAGGTCGTAGGAATGGCCGCCGCGGACGTCGTCGCCGGTCGCGGCCACGATCGCGGCGCACGGCAGCGGGTCGTCGGCGAACGCGGCGTGGGTGAACTCACGCCAGCCTTCCGGGGTGACGGCGGCGATCTCGGCGCGCGAGCGCTCGGAGTCGGGGACGCGGGCGAACCAGAACGTCGCGCCGTCCGGTGCGGTGGTGTAACCGAACGCGGCGCGACTGCCGCGCACCATCCGGTAGATGCCGGGCGCGGCGGGAAATCCTTCGGCGCGGGTGTAGCCGTAGACCACGGTCAAGCCGGTGAAGCGCGGCGGCTCGGCGCTCAGGTCGATGAGGGTGCGGACCACGGAATGGAGTCCGTCCGCTCCGACGAGCACATCGCCAGACTCGGTGGTGCCGTCCTGGAAGGTCGCGGTGACGCCGTCAGTGGCGGAGACGAGACGTTTGCCGTGCACGATCCGGATTCCGCGCCGTTCCGCTTCCTGTTGCAGCGCACGGTAAAGCGCGGCACGAGTGAGGGTGCGCGGGCCGTCGAGTTCGCGGTCGAATTCGTGCGCGCCGAGCGTGGTCCCGTCCGGGCCGACGAGTTCCATGCCGGTCGAGGCGAAGGACGCTTCGATCACCGGAGAATCGGCGTCGATCGCGCGCAACGCGTTCATGCCGTTGTGCATCACGACGAGGAACGCGCCCGCGTCCGCTCCCCCGCTGGGATGCGCCTCGAACACCACCGGCTCGTGTCCGGCCAGCTGCAGCGCCATCGCCGTGACCGTGCCCGCGACTCCGCCACCTGCGATCAAAACGCGCATCGCGCCCCCCTGGATACGACCGTGCCGCCGCCACCGTAGCGGGTGGCGGCGGCACGGAACCAGTGCTCAGGCGCGCTGCGCGACCGCGAGCCGCACGCAGACGGCGAGGGCGCGGACGGCCTCCTCCACCTCGGGCAGCTCGGGGAAGGTCGGCGCGATGCGGATGACCGCGTCGGCCGGGTCGTCGCCGTGCGGGTGGGTGGCCCCGGCCGGGGTCAGCGCGACGCCCGCCTCCTTGGCCAGCCGCACGACCTCCTTCGCGGTGCCCTCGGGCACGGTCAGCGAGATGAAGTAGCCGCCGGTCGGCTTGGTCCAGGTCGCCAGGTCGCCCAGTTCCTCGGAGAGGATGCGCTCGACGGCGGCGAACTTGGGCGCGATCAGCTCCGCGTGCTTGCGCATGAGCGCGCGGACGCCGTCGGCGTCCTTGAGGAACAGCGCGTGGCGCAGCTGGTTGACCTTGTCCGGCCCGATGGTGCGCTTGCTGAGCACGCTCTGCCACCAGGCGAGGTTGGCCTCGGACGCGCCGAAGAACCCGACGCCGGCCCCGGCGAAGGTGATCTTCGAGGTGGAGCCGAACACGAACGCGCGGTCCGGGTTCCCGGCCTCGGCGCAGAGCGCGAGGATGTCGGCCAGCTCCGGCTCGTCGTCGGTGAGGTGGTGCACCGCGTAGGCGTTGTCCCAGATGATCCGGAAGTCCGGCGCGGCGGTCGGCATCGCGGCGAGCCGTCCGGCGGTCTCGGCGCTGAAGGTGACGCCGGTCGGGTTGGAGTACTTCGGCACGCACCAGATGCCCTTGACCGCGGCGTCGTCGGCGACGAGGCGCTCGACGACGTCCATGTCCGGACCGGTTTCGGTCATCGGCACCGGGATCAGCTCGATGCCGAACCGCTCGGCGAGCGCGAAGTGCCGGTCGTAGCCGGGCACCGGGCACAGCATCGCGATGCGGGGCTCGTCGGCCCAGCGGCGGGTGGCACCCGGCAGCGTGCTGAGCATCGCCTGGGCGATGGTGTCGTGCATCAGCTCCAGGCTGGAGTTGCCCGCCGCGAACAGCTGCTCGACCGGCACCTGCAGGGCGTCGGCGAAGATGCGGCGCAGCTCCGGCAGCCCCTTGAGCCCGCCGTAGTTGCGGGTGTCGGTGTCGTCCTCGGCCTTGTACTGGCCGTTCGGCAGCGTCAGGAGATCTGCGGAGAGGTCGAGCTGCCGGGGCGACGGCTTGCCGCGGGTGATGTCCAGGGACAGGCCGCGCTCGACCAGCGCAGCGTAGTCGCGACGGGCGGTGTCGACGTCGACAGGAGCTGTGGTCATACCACCACGCTAAACCGCTCGCGCAAGCCAGTTCGGGTGACCCCCGGCTCTCGTGGGCTAGCGTGGAGCCCGTGCGGTACCTGGTGCATGCCGAGCAACGGCAGTTCTCCTTGCGGGACAAGGACGCCTGGCGTCCCGGCGACGGCGGGTGGACCGACGAGGCGGTGTCCGTGCACCGCGTCGCGGTAGAGCCGTCGTCGCTCTCCGTGGCGACCGCGCGCTCCGATTGGGTCGAGGTCGACGTGTCGGTCGGCGCCGCGGCACCGCCGGTGCTGCCGGACGCGTCCCACGTCGTGGAAGCCGATCTCGACGTCCCCGGCGGCGAGGCGACGCTGGCCGGTCCCGCCGACTACGCGCACCAGGTTCACCGGATCGCGGTCCCGCCCGGCCGGTACCGAGTCCGAGTGTCCTATGTGGAAAGCGGCCCGCCGGACGCCGAATGGCACGACCACGAATTCGGCGAGCATTTCCGGTACGTGCTGGACCTGTGGCCGTCCGCCGAGGCCGCCCCGGTCGCGGTGCTGCGCCAGGGCGCCGGGGTCTGGGACGGCTGATATCCCGTTGGCGGCGCGCGGACGGGGACGGCAGACTCGGCGGCATGCAGTGGATCACCACCGAGATCGGCGAAGAGTTCATGCGCGGTGCACTTGAGCTGGAACGCACGCCGCAGGGCTTGCTGCCGCACCGGCTGACCGCACGGGCGCGGGCGCAGAACACCGACAGCAGGCTCGCGCTGGCCGAGACCCAGCCGTCCGGCGTGCGCTTGGTGTTCCGCACCGAGTCGACCGCCATCGAACTGGACACCCACCGCACGAAGGTCGGCTACGCGGGCGTGCCGCCGCTGCCGGACGGCAACTACGACCTCGTCCTGAACGGCCGCCCGGCCGGCTCCGCGACGGTCTCCGGCGGCGACGAACTGATCCTCGACATGATGACCGGCTCCGGCGAAACCCGCCCCGGCCCGCCCGGCACAGTCCGGTTCTCCGATCTGCCCTCGGGCGTCAAGGACGTCGAGATCTGGTTGCCGCACAACGAAACCACTCGATTGGTCGCGTTGCGCACGACGGCCCCGATCACGCCGCTGCCACCCGCTGGACGGGTCTGGCTGCACCACGGCAGCTCGATCAGCCACGGCACCGGTGCGGCCGGGCCGTCCCAGACGTGGGCCGCGCTCGCCGCCGCGGCGGCCGGGGTGGACCTGATCAACCTGGGCTTCAGCGGGAGCGCACTACTGGACCCGTTCACCGCGCGGGCGATGCGGGACACGCCCGCCGATCTGATCAGCGTGAAGCTGGGGATCAACGTGGTGAACGCGGACCTGATGCGATTGCGCGCTTTCGGCCCGGCGGTGCATGGGTTTTTGGACACGATCCGGGAGGGGCATCCGGACGTTCCGCTGGTGGTGATCTCGCCTTGGCTGTGCCCGATCCACGAGGACACGCCCGGGCCGGGTGCGCCGGACTTCAGCACCGGAACGCTGCGGTTCAAGGCGACTGGCGATCCTTCTGCGGTGGCGGAGGGGAAGCTGACGTTGAAGGTGATCCGGGAGGAACTGGCACAGATCGTGACAGCTCGGGCGGATCCGGGGTTGTATTACATGGACGGGCTTTCGCTGTACGGGGAAGGGGATTTTGCCGCCCATCCCCTGCCGGACGCGCTGCATCCGGACGCGGCTACGCATCGGCTTGTCGGGGAGCGATTTGTTAAGCAGGTCTTCGGGGAGGGTGGCCCGTTCGCGGCCTGAGCCCGTGCCGGGAGCGTCAAGAGCCCAGCCCTGTCGCGTCGGCCAGATCGTCGAGCACCAGCTGCATCCAGTCTCGCCCGGAGGCTTGACCCGGCGGAGACCAGGTCTCCTACGGCACAACGGCAAACCTGGGCACTCGCAGACCGGACACGAGGCCATGCTCGCTGTGCGCTTGCCGCCGGCGAACAGACAATTTTCACATTCCCGGCTAGGAGAACCTCGGGTCAGCGAGGCTGACCGACAAGGAATTCCCCAGGTTGTTCACCACGGTGAACTTTTCCGCGGAAACGGTGATCCGCTCGAATGGATTCGAGTGCTGCAATGCCACCAGCCAGCGCAGGCCGCCCGCCCGGTCGAGCCGGGCGAAGAATCCGTCCGCGCCGAGCTCGCCTTCGCCGCACACAAGAAATCCGTCCTCGATTTCGGCCCTCGCGATGATCTCGATGCTCATCACGTATTCGGGATCCGCCAAAACCTCGTCCAGGTCGAGCAGCGCGCCGAGCCGGAACCACGAAAGCTCCGCACCATTCGTCGTTGCCGCGAAAGCGGTGTCATCCGCCCGGTAGAGGCCGGAGACCGCAGGCGCGCTGCCGGAGCGCCACAGGGAAACAACCCGCTCCGTCATTCCCCCTCCACCCGAGGCCTCTCGTTCAATCCCTGCCAAGGCACGCGACACCCGTTTTCGTCCCGGTTGCGCTTGCTGGTCATCCGCTTTTCGAAACTCCTGTCCCAGTTCATGCCCGATGTCTTCGCTGGGTTGGGGGACTGCGGATCGACTCGTTCCACTTTGACCTTGTAGTCGGGCACCTGCTGACGAACTTCGCGTGCCGCGTCCAGCCGCCGGTTATCGTAGCTGACCAACTGCCCGCCCCGGTCGATCACCCGCAGCGCCGTGCCCGGCCGATTCCAGTCCCAGGTGCCGTTCAGCATCGATTCCACGACAAAGCCGAACCGGCGCTGCGCCGACCGGACGCAGGCCGACCCGGCGACCCCGACGGCCAGCCGGTCCGTTCGCCGGCTGGCCTCGGCTGCTAACTTCCGCCTCATGGCGGACCACACTCTCCGGGCCAAGCTGACCGACTCCGGCAGCGGCGTGCTGCTCTTCGGCATCACCCCGCCGCGCCTCAGCACCTCGCCCGAGCGGATCCGGGAGATCACCGCCGCCACCCTCGCGCGGCTCGGCGACCTCGACGTCGACGGCCTCGCCCTCTACGACATCGACGACGAGAGCGACCGCAACCCCGAGGAGCGGCCGTTCCCCTACCTGCCGACCCTCGACCCGGCCGGCTACCACGCGGGCTATCTCAGCGAGTGGGACCGTCCGGCGGTGATCTACCGGTGCGTCGGCAAGTACCCCGGCGACGAGCTGCGCGATTGGTTGCGGACCGCCGACACCGAGCGGGTGCTGTCCGTCTTCGTCGGGGCTTCCTCGAAGGGCAAAGAGGTGCGCACCCGGCTGTCCGAGGCGCAGGCATTGCGCCGCGAAGTCCGGCCGGACCTGCTGCTCGGCGGCGTCGCCATCACCGAGCGGCCCGACGAGCACCTCCGGCTGATCGCCAAACAGCAAGCCGGCTGCGCGTACTTCATCTCGCAGGTGATCTACAGCGCAGACGCGGCCAAGAGCATGGTCTCCGACTACTTCTACGCCTGCCGTGAGCAGCAGCTCGAACCCAAGCCGGTCCTGTTCACCCTCTCGGTCTGCGGTTCGGAGAAAACGCTGGCGTTCCTCAAGTGGCTCGGCGTCCACGTCCCGCGCTGGCTGGAGAATTCCCTGCGCCACGCGGACGACACGCTGGCCGAGTCCTACGAGCAATGCCTGGCGAACGCCCGCGAACTGGCCGCTTTCTGCCGCAAGCTCGGGATGCCGTTCGGGTTCCTCGTGGAGAGCGTGTCGATCCGCAAGGTCGAGATCGAGGCGTCGGTGTCCCTCGCGAAAGAGGTGAGCGGGCTGCTCGGCCGGGCGGCTACAGCGGATCCAGCGCGGTGATCTTCCACTGTCCGTCGGTGCGATGCGCGGTCACGGAAAGCTGGCCGACCGACGATTGAGGCGCACCGCCGCCGGGCAGGATCGTTTGCTGGTCAAGGAAAAGCAGCAGGCTCGCGTCGTCGCCGTGCAGGGACCGGACGCCGATCGCGCGGACGGTCGTGGTGCGGACGAGTTTTTCGTTCGTCGCGCGTTGGCGGGCCGCGGCGAATTGGGCTTGGTACTGACCCACTGCTGAGCCCGTGAGGACGTCGCCCGCGGCGCGAGCGGTGCGGTCCAGGTTCGCGTAGTCGTAAGAAAAGACAGCCTTGACGGCGGCGCTGACCTGGTCGGTGACTTGAGATGTCGCGACGGGGTCGACCATCGCTTCGTCGTCTTCGGGTTGCAGCAGCAACGCTTGCACTCCGAACCACACCGCGCACGCCAGCGCGACCGCGGCCACGCCAGCGGCGATCGTCCGCCGGTTCACGAGCCCACCGCCTGGACAGCGCCGATCTTCCACGCATCGCCGTCGCGCGCGAAGTCCACGGCCAGGCGGGCCTGTTTCGCCGAGGGCGCGCCGTCGCCGGTGCTCACGCGGACGTTCAGGACTGCGATCAGCCTTGCTGTACCTGCCGACGGGTCCAGATCGGTGACAGCGGCTTGCACCAGCGAAGCTGTCGACACGATCTTGGCGCGCTTGGCCCGGTCGATCTGCATCTGCCGGTCGCCGGAAAGGTCTTTGCCGTACTGCCCGGTCGTCGCGGCGATCCAGCGGTCCACGTCGACCGCGCTCGTGCGGTAGTCGATCGTGTTGAGCGTGACCAGGCTCGTGCTCGCGGCGGCCAGCACGGCGTCCCGGGCCCGGCCGCGGGCGAGGCCGTCGTCCTGCGCCGCGCTCCACCACGACCAGCCGAACCACGCCGCGGCCAGCACCGCGACCACGGCCAGCGCGGTTAGCACTCGTGCAGTCAGGAAGGGCCGTCCCGCAACAACCTCGTCGGCAGCGTCGTCGGTTTCCGCGGTATCAACAGCCATCACGAACCGCCCAGCAACGCCCCGAGCCCGCCCTTCAGCGGCGCGGTCAGCTGTCCCAACAGGCCCGGCAACTGCTGCTGCGAGCCCTGGTCCGAAGGCGCGGAAGCCTTGGGCGCGGCCGGAATCGCGGGCGGCTTCCCCGCGTACGGCGCGTTCTGCGCCCCACGCACCTCAGTCGGGCTGCCTGGAGGCTCCGCGCAGTAAGCGTTCATGTTGACCGGCGCTTCGCTCGTGTCGTTGGCCGGACGCTGTTTCGTGCCCTCGTACCCCTTCGTGCACGAATGCGGGTCGAAGAAGTTGAACACCACGCCCAGATGCCCGGTGCCGTCCGGCGAGGTCGTCGGCGAGAACGCCGAGATCACCGGGTACGCCACCAAAAGCTCCTCGATCGCGTCCTTCCGCATCGAGGTGACCTGCGCGGTGGTGAGCGAGTTCGCGAACAACACGCCGAGGTCGGTCCCGGACGTCGCGAGCACATCGCTGATCTGTCGGCTCAACTGCGGAGCCTCGTCGATCACCTTGCGGATAGCCGGATCCGACGATTTCAACTGCCCGGTGATCGTCCTCAGCCCGGACGCGAACGCCGTGATGTTCTGCGCCTGCCGTTCCTGCGTGGCGAAGACCGTGCGCGAATTCGCCAGCAACCCCTGCGTGTCCGGCACGTACTGCGCGGCCGTCGCGGTGAGCGAACTGGTGCTGTCCAACAGCTTCTGCAACTCCGGCCCGGAACCGGCGAACGCGTCGTACGTCTCGTCCACCACGGTCTTCAACGACTCCGGATGGACGCTCGCGACCAGGCCGTCGAGATGCGTCAGCACGGAATCCGGCGTCGCGGGCAGCGACGTGCGGTCCTGCGTGATCACCGCGCCGTCCTCCAGGTACGGGCCGGATTCGCGGTCCGGCAGCAGGTCCACGAACTGCTCCCCCACCGCCGACCGGTTCGCGACCTGCGCGTGCAGCGCGGACGGGATGTCCGGGCCGCCGGAGTCGATGTCGAGGCGGACGTCGATGCCCTGCGGGGTGAGCGTCATGGCCCCGACGCGGCCGACCGTCACGCCGCGGTAGGCGACCTCGGAGTTGACGAAAACCCCGCCGGAGTCGGCGAGTTTGAGCGTCACGTGGTAGCCCCGGTTGCCGAAAATCCGGTCGAGACCGGCGTAATGCCCGCCCGCGTAGGCCACCGAGACGATGGCGATCGCGAAGAACACCAGCAGCTGGATCCGGACTTTGCGCGTGTTCATCAGCCACCTCCCAGCAGGCCGCCGAGCAACCCGCCCAAGCCCGGTTTCGCTCCGCCCGTGGCCGGTGTGTTGGGCAGCGGCAACGGCAACTGCGGCAGCTGCGGCGTCCCTTGCCCGGCAGCGGGCGGCGTGCCCCCGGTCGAGGGGGGCGTCGGCAGCTGGAACGGCGGCTGCGACGAGTTCGTGAAGTTCTGCACCAGCTTGTCGAGGTCGAGGTTGATCCGCGCGTCGACGTTCGCGTAGTCGCCCTTGATCACGTTGCCCGCGTAGTCCGGGAACGGATAGGTGAGCAGGATCCGCAACGCGTTCGGCAGGTCCTTGCCCGCCGCGCTGAGCTGGCGCAGCGTCGGCTCCAGGGCCTTGAGGTTCGCGACGAGCTGGTCCCGGCTGCGGTTCACCGTGTCGACCGCGACGCCGGAGAGCTTGTTCAGCGAGTTCAGCATCGCCACCAGCTGGTCGCGCTGGTCGGCGACGATCTTCAGCCCCGGCGCGAGTTTGTCCAGCGCGGTGGCGAGGTTCTGCTTCTGCCCGACGAGCGTGGTCGACAGTTTGTCCAGCCCGTCGATCGCGCGCAGGATCTCGCCCTTGTGCCCGTCCAGCTGGGTGGCCAGTTCGTCCACCCGGGACAGCAGCGCGCGCATCTGCGGTTCGTTGCCCGACAGCGCGTCGTTGAGTTCGTGGCTGATGTTCTGCAGCTGGTCGACGCCGCCGCCGTTGAGCAACAACGACAACGCGCCCAGCACCTCCTCGATCTCCGGGTTGCGGTTCGTGCGCCCGAGCGGGATCTGCGCCCCGTCGGCGAGCTTGCCGGCCGGTTTCTCCGCGGTCGGCGCGCTCAGCTGCACGAACTTCTCTCCGAGCAGACTGGACTGGCGCAGTTCGGCGAGCGCGTTGGCGGGCAGCTGGACGTCGCCGTTCACCGTCATCGACACGAGCGCGGACCGGGTGTCCGGGGTGAGCGCGATCCGGTCGATCCGGCCGACCGCGACGTCGTTCACCTTCACGTTCGCCTGCGGCACCAGGTCCAGCACGTCGGTGAACAACGCGGTGACGTGGTACGGGTGGTCGCCGACGTCCGGGCCGCCGGGCAACGGCGTCGAGTACAGCCCGTTGAACCCGCCGTCGCTGCACCCGGCGAGCACCAGCACCCCGGCGAGCACGCCCGCCAGCCGTTTGCGGAGGCGGTTCACTTGCCACCTCCGGGTTTCTGCGTCAGCACGTCCGACAGCGGCAGCGGCAACGGCGGAAGCTGGCCGTTTTGCAGGGAGTTCAGCGCCTGCGGGATGGACGGCAGCTTCAGCGTGCCGTCGAGCACCGGCGCGAGCTTCTTGCAGATAGTGCCGAGTGTGTCCGGCAGCGGCTTCGGCGTGCCGGCGCTGATCAACCGGCAGATGGTGAGGATCGGCGGGTTGGTGATCTCGTTCAGGTTGTCGCGCACCGCGATCGTGCCGGACGCCGCGTCGTAGGTGTTGATGAAGTTCGTCGCGCCGGTCGGCGCGATGTCGAGGACCTCGGCGAGCGAGGCCCGCTGGTCCACCAGCACCTTGGTGAGCGACGCCAGTTTGGCCACATTGGACGAGAGCCCGTTTTTGTTGTCCGCCACGAACTGTTTGACGTCCCCGAGCGACGTGGACAGCGAATCGAGCGCGGCCCCGACGTCGTGCGAATCGTCGGCGAGGAACCCGCTGACGTCCGCGAGCCGCTGGTAGAACTCGTTCAGCTGGCTGTCGCTTTGAGACAGCGCGGAGGTGAAGGAGTTCAGGTTCTTCACCGTGGAGAACAGGTCGTCCTTCGAATCGTCGAGCGTGCCGGCCAGATCGGCCAGCCTGGTGACGGTCGAGTTCAGGTCCTTGCCGTTGCCCTTGAGGTTGGCGGCGGCGGTGTCCAGCAGGTCGGAGAACGCGCCGTTTTTGTTGGCCCCGTTGGGTCCGAGCGCGGTGGACAGCTTGTCGAGGCTCGCGTAGAGGTCGTCCAGTTCCACCGGCGTCGCGGTTTTGTCGCGCGCCAGCACGGTTCCGCTCGCGAGCGTCGGACCGCTGTCGTACGACGGGGTCAGCTGCACGTACCGGTCGCTCACCAGGCTCGGCGAAACGACCACCGCGCCCACGTCTTTCGGGATCGGGACGTCGTCGTTGACCTTCATGTCCACGCGCACCGCTTGGCCCTCCGGCGTCACCGCGGTGACCTCGCCGACCGCCACGCCCAGCACGCGCACGGACGAACCGGCGTAGAGGCCGACGGTTTTGCCGAAGTAGGCCGAGATCTTCGTCCCGCCGGTGTCGCGCAGAACGAGGTAGACGCCCGCAGTCAGCAAAAGCGCTGCCACACAAGCGAATCCGAGCCAGGTAACCAAACTGCGCCCAGCGCGCGTTTCGACAGTCATCGTCCACCCACCCCCTGATCAGGTGCGGAGATCGGCGGCGTGCAGCCCTCCGGGTTGATCGAGATTCCGCCCGCGGTGATCGTCGGCGGCAGCAGGCCGCACAGATACCCCTCGAACCAGCGCCCGTTGCCGGTCGCGTTCGCGCCGACCCGGGCGAACGGGGCCATCAGCTGCAGGCTCCGGTCGAGGTTGCCCTGGTTGCGCTGCAAAACGTCGGTGACCTTCCCGAGCGCGGCGAGCGTCGGCCCGATCTGCGTGCGGTTGTCCGCGACCAGCCCGGACAGCTGCGCCGAGATCGCCTGCGTGCCCTTGAGCAGCGTGCTGATCTGCTCGCGGCGCTGCTGCAGTTCGGTCAGCAGCAGATTGCCGTCGCTGATCACCTGCTGCAGCTGGGCGTTCCGGTCGGACAGCGTCTTCGAAATCTTGCTCGTGTTGGACAGCAGCGCGTGCAGATCGGCGTCGCGCGAGGACACCGTCTTCGACAACGCCGACAGCCCGGACAGCGTGTCCTTCAAGTACTGCGGACTGTCTTTAAGGGAATCCGACAGCGCGGTGAAGCTCTGCGCCAGCTGCTTGGTGTCGATGTCGCCGACCGTCGTGGACAGCTGGTTGAACGCGTCCTGCAGCTGGAACGGCGTCCGCGTGCGCTGCACCGGGATCGTGTCGCCGGGCGTCTGCGTGCCGCCGCCCTTCGTGTCCAGCGCGAGGTACTTCTCCCCCAGCAGCGTCTTGATCTCGATCGACGCCGTGGACGCGTCGCCGACCCGCACGCCCTTCACGCGGAACTTCACGAGCACCTGCTTGTGCCCCAGCTCCACCGAAGTCACCTGCCCCACCTTGACGCCGGCCACCTGCACCTCGTTGTCCGGCGCGAGCCCGGCGGACTCGGCGAACGCCGCGGTGTAGGTGGTGCCGTTGCCGAACATCGGGATGCTGTCGGAAAAGTACGTCACGGCGGTGATCAGCACGATGAGCACGAGCGTCACCGCGCCGACGCCGGCCTGGTTCCGGTCTTTGAGTCGTTTCACGGGCCACACCTCGGCGCGCGTTCGGTACCGGGAACGGGCACGATCGGCAAGGTTACGTCCAGCGAGGAAATGCCGATGGTGCCTTCGATCCCGCACAGGTAGTAGTTGAACCAGCTGCCGTAGCTCAGGGTCCGGGTGAACTTCTCCAGGTTCCCCGGCAGCACCTGCAGCAGGTGCTCGATGAGCGGCTGCGAATCGTTGAGGTTGTTCGACAGCTTCCCGAGCTGGGCCACGTCCTGCTGCACCGCGGGCCGCGCGTCGGCGAGCAGACCGGCGGTCGCGTTGGTCAGGTCGCCGAGCGCGCCCACCGCGTCGCCGATCGGCTTGCGCTGCTCGGCCAGCCCGCTCACCAGCCGCTGCGTCTGGTCGACGAGGTCGCCGAGCTGCGGGCCGCGCGCGTTGACCGTGCTGAGCACCTGGTTGAGGTTGTCGATGACCTGCCCGATCACCTTGTCCTTGCCCGCGATCGCCGACGTGATCGACGCGGTGTGCGACAGCAGGCTGGTGATCGTGCCGCCCTCGCCCTGGAACACCTGCACGATCTCGGCGGAAAGCTGGTTGACCTCCTTCGGGTCCAGCGCCTTGAACAGCGGCTTGAACCCGTTGAACAGCACGGTCAGGTTGAGCGCCGGTTTGGTCCGCTCCGGCGGGATCGTGTCGCCAGGGGACAGCATGTCGCCGCCGCTGACGTCGGTGCCGAGCGAGAGGTAGCGCTGGCCGACGAGGTTGCGGTACTTGATGGTCGCGGTGGCGAGCGAGGGCAGCTTGTACGCCGATTCGACGAGGAACCGCACCTCGGCGTAGTTCCGCTCGCCCTGGTCGACCCCGATCGTCTCGACCTGGCCGACCTTCACGCCGGAGATCCGCACGTCGTCGCCGGCCTGCAGCCCTGAGGCATCGGTGAACTTCGCGACGTAGGAGGCGGTGTTGCCGAAGTTCGTGTTCGCGATCGTGGTGGCGAGGACCCCGGTGAGCAGCACGGTGACCACGGCGAAGATGCCGATCTTGATCAGCGCGGGGACGAACGACCTCATTTCAGCTCCACCTCCGCGCCGCGGTACAGCGGCCCGACCAGCAGCCCGGACCAGCCCGGCACGTTGTCCGGCGTGGTGTTCAGCGTCGGCGAGACCAGCAGGTCGAGCAGCTTCTGCTCGTCGGCCGACCCGACGATGCTCGGCGCGCCGCCGGTCGATCCGGACCCGCCGGGCAGCGGGCCGTTGGTGATGTCGCCGGGCAGCGTGCCGTCCGGGTTGTGCGGCGGGGCGGGCTTGGTCGTCCCGTCCTTCACCGCGCCGTCCGGCGGGTACTGCGGCCAGTGCCCGGGTTTCGGCACCTGCGGATAGCAGCGCGGGCCGCGTTTGTCGTCGTACTTCGGCTCGTCGACGCCGGGCAGGTACTTGCCGCGGCTCGCCGAGAACTCGATCGTCACGCGGCTGACCTCCGGATGCGCGGTGCCCTTGCCGAACGCCAGCTCCGCGTTCGGCACCGTCCCGGCCAGCTGCTTGAACAGGCACGGGTATTCCGGCGCGTACTTCGCGAGCACGTCGAGCGTGGGCTGCACGGCGGTGGTGAGGCGGATGATGTTGTCCTTGTTGACTTCCAGGAAGCGCGTCAGGTCGGTGGCGGTGCCGGTGACCGAGGAGTAAAGGTCGGTCAGGCCGCGCTGTTTCTCCACGATGGTCTGCGTCGTCGTGGTGAGGTCCGACAACGCCTGCAGCGCGTCCGGCGCGGCCTTGTCGTAGATGCCGGAAACGTTGGCCAGCCCGGTGATGTCGGCCTTGAGATCGGGCAGCGACGGGTTGAGCTTGCCGAGGTAGTCCGACAGCTGGGTCAGCGTCTCGCCGAGCTTCTTGCCGCGTCCGTCGAGCGCGGTGGACACCGCGTTGAGCGTGCTGGAGAGCTTTTCCGGCTGCACCGCCTGCAGCAGCGGCATGACGTGGTTGAGGACCTGCTCCAGTTCGATCGCGGTGCTGCTGCGGTCCTGCGGGATGACGTCGCCCGCCTTGATCGGCCGCTGCGCCTGCTCGGGCAGCTGGAGCGCGACGTACCGTTCGCCGAACAGGGTTTTCGGCAGCAGCCGCGCCGAAACGTTCGACGGGATCACGTCGGTCTTGTCCGGCTGCAGCGCCAGTTCCAGCTCCGCGTGGTCGCCGACCGGCCGCACGTCGCGGATCTCGCCGACGAGCATGCCGCGCACCTTCACGTCGCCGCCGACGCGCAGCTGGCTGCCGACGTGGTCGGTCTCCAGCTTCACGAGCGTGACCGGCGTGAAGACCTTGCGGTACGCGGCGATCGTGGTGGTGAAGAACAACGCCGCCACGACCAGGAAGACCAGCCCCAGCAGCTGGTACTGGAGCCGTTTGCGCAACTCTCGACGGGTACTCATCCGGATATCCGCACTGTCGTGTTCGCGCCCCAGATCGCGAGGCTCAGGAAGAAGTCCAGCACCGAGATCAGCACGATCGACGTCCGCACGGCGCGGCCCACCGCGATGCCCACCCCGGCCGGCCCGCCGGACGCGGTATAGCCGTAATAGCAATGGGAAAGGATCACCAGCACGCTGAACACGATCACCTTGGCGAACGACCACAGCACGTCCTCCGGCGGGAGGAACAGCGTGAAGTAATGGTCGTACGTGCCCGCGGACTGGCCGTAGAGCCAGATGGTGATCTGCCGCGACGCGAGGTACGAGGACAGCAGGCCGACCGCGTACAGCGGGATCACCGCGGTGACGCCGGCGAGCACGCGCGTGGTGACGAGGTAGGGCATGCTCGGCACGGCCATCACTTCGAGCGCGTCGATCTCTTCGGAGATCCGCATCGCGCCGAGCTGTGCGGTGAAACCGCAGCCGACGGTGGCCGACAACGCGAGCCCGGCCGACAGCGGCGCGACCTCGCGGGTGTTGAAGTAGGCCGAAATGAACCCGGTGAGCGCGGCGGTGCCGAGCTGGTTCAGCGCCGAATAGCCTTGCAGGCCCACGATGAGACCGGTGAACAGCGTCATCCCGATCATCACGCCGAGCGTCCCGCCGATCACCGCGAGACCGCCGGTGCCGAAGCAGACCTCGGTCAGCAGCCGCGTGGTTTCCCGGCCGTAGCGGCGGATCGTGCGCGGCGACCAGGCGAGCGCCCGGCCGTAGAACGAAAGCTGCTTCCCGAGTCCTTCGAGACTCGCGCCGGGGCGCGCGATGATCTCCAGCGTCCGGTCGGACGCGCGCGGCTGCTCGATCGGTTCGGCCGTCATGTCACAACGCCTTCGGGGGCACGACTTTGAGGTACACGGCGGTCAGCACGACGTTGATCAGGAACAGCAGCAGGAAGGTGATCACCACCGCCTGGTTCACCGCGTCGCCGACGCCCTTCGGCCCGCCCGCCGGGTTCAGCCCGCGGAACGCGGCGACCACGCCCGCGACGAAGCCGTACAGGAACGCCTTGATCTCGCTGATCCAGAGGTCCGGCACCTGCGCGAGCGCGTTGAAGCTGGCCAGGTACGCGCCGGGCGTGCCGCCTTGCAGGACCACGTTGAAGAAGTAGCCGCCGAGCACGCCGACCACGCTGACCAGGCCGTTGAGCAGCACCGACACCACGATCGCGGCGAGCACGCGGGGCACCACGATGCGCTGGATCGGGTTGACGCCGAGCACTTCCATCGCGTCGATTTCTTCGCGGATCTTGCGCGCGCCAATATCAGCACAGACGGCGCTTCCTCCTGCACCGGCCACCAGCAGCGCGGTGATCAACGGGCTCGCCTGCTGCACGATGGCGAGCGCGCTGGCCGCGCCGGTGAAGGACTGCGCGCCGATCTGCGTGGTCAGCGATCCCAGCTGCAGCGCGATGACCGCGCCGAACGGGATCGCGACCAAGGCCGTCGGAAGAATGGTCACGCTCGCGAAGAACCAGCACTGCTGGATCCATTCGCGGAACTGGAACGGACGCTTGAAAATCGCCCGCAGGACCTCCCAGGACAGCGTGGCGAGCCTGCCGACCTGAGTCAGCGCCGCGGTGCCCGGGAGAGTGACCGAGCCGCTTCCGCCCACCGCACCTCCCAGTAGTCACCCCCGAGTCTTGCCCATCCCCGCCCGCCGATTTCGGTTAGCGGTGTTCACTCCCGTCCCTTCAGCCCCCAGCCGTCACCCTGGGCTCACCAGCACCGTTCACAGTTTCAACGCATGGGTGGCGGTCGCTCCGCCATCGGCGACGAACTCGCTGCCGGTGCAATACGAACTCTCGTCGCTGCCGAGGAACACCAGCAGCGGCGCGATCTCGTCCGCCCGGCCCACCCGGCCGAGCGCGACCTTCTTGCCCACCCAGGACACGTCCACGTCCGCGCCCGCGGCGTCGGACACCATTTTCGTGTCGATCATCCCCGGATGCACCGAGTTGACCCGGATCCCGCGCGCGCCCAGCTCCAGCGCGGCGACCTTGGTCATCCCGCGGATCGCGAACTTGGTCGCGGTGTAAGCGACGAGGAACGGCATCCCGGCCAGACCCTCCACAGAGGACACGTTGACGATGGAGCCGCCGCCGGCCCCCGCCATCGGTTCAACGACCGAGCGCATGCCGAGAAACGCCCCGATCTGGTTGATCCGCACGACGCGTTCGTATTCGGCCAGCGGCGTCTTCGCGAGTTCCGAAAAGTACAGCACCCCGGCGTTGTTGACCAGCACCGTCGGCGCGCCGAACTCCGTCACCGTGGTCTCGACCGCGGCCGTCCAGCCGTCCTCGTCGCTCACGTCGAGGTGGCAGAACACGGCCGATTCGCCGAGTTCGGCGGCGAGCTGCTTGCCTTCGTCGTCGAGGACGTCGGCGATCACCACCTTCGCGCCTTGCGCGACGAACGCGCGCGCGGCCGCCGCGCCCTGCCCGCGTGCCGCTCCGGTGATCAGGGCGACTTTGCCGGCCAACCGGTCCTCGGTCATGCGTCCTCCGGGTTCAGGGCAGCGAAAGCAGATCGGTCGCGGCGAACATCCGCTCCGGGTCGCGATCGGCGAAGTGCGCGCCGACGGTCGCGGCGAGTTCGCCGGTGGTCCAGGCGCCGTTGGCGGTGTCGAACCGCTCCTCCACCGACGGCGGCTTCAGCAACGCGACCATGCCGCCGTGGACGACGAAAACCTGGCCGTTGACGGCGTCCGCGTCCGGCGAGGCAAGGAATGCGACAAACGGAGCAACGTGCTCTACCGACAACGGATCGAGCCCGTCGGCCGGCGCTTCGCCGAAGACATCCGCGGTCATCGCGGTGCGGGCGCGCGGGCAGATCGTGTTGGCGCGCACGCCGTATTTCGCCAGCCCGCGCGCCGCGGACATGGTGAGCGCCGCGATGCCCGCCTTGGCCGCCGAGTAGTTGGGCTGGCCCGGCGAACCGACCAGGAAAGCCTCGGACGCGGTGTTGATCAGCCTGCCGTACACCGGCTGACCCTCCATTTTGGAGCGATCGCGCCAGTACGCGGCAGCGTTACGGGACAGCAGGAAATGCCCGCGCAGATGCACCGCGATGACCTTGTCCCAGTCCTCATCGGACATCGAGAACAGCATCCGGTCGCGGAGCACGCCCGCGTTGTTCACGACGATGTCGAGGCTGCCGAAGTGGTCCACCGCGGCCGACAGCAGTTCCTTCGCGGTCTCGGCCGAGGAGACGTCCCCGGCCACCGCGAGCGCCTTGCCGCCGTGCTTCTCGATCTCGGCCACGACGTCCGTCGCCTCGCCGATGTCGTTGACCACGACGGACGCGCCTTCGCGGGCCAGCGCGAGCGCTTCGGCCCGGCCGAGCCCCGCTCCGGCTCCGGTGACGACAGCGACCTTGCCCTCGAGCGTCATCGAATCGCCCCAGCCCGGTCGTCGTACGTGTTCCCTGCGGCCGATTTCACCCGCGAGCCTCCTCGTCGAAGCCTGCCTGACGAAGCACAGACTAGAATCTGTTCTCGTATTGAGCAAGCCCCGATCAACCGGTCGTGAACAGGGCGTTCTTCGGGCAGTTCGTCACCGCTTGCGAAACACGTTCTACTTCATCCTCCGGAACCGGCCCGATCACCAGGTTCTCGTCGTCGTCGAGATCGAAGACCTCCGGCGCGAACCCCACGCACACCGCGTTGGCCTCGCACAGCGTCCGGTCGACACTGACCTCCATGCTTCCTCCCGCTCGCCGATCCTGGTACAACTAGAACAGGTTCTAGCTTACCGCCGGGGCCCGGTACGACACCACAACGAGACCGGCGGGGTGGAGGTGACGGGTGCGGATCGACTATACGAGCGAGCAGCAGGCACTGGCCGCTGAGCTGCGGGAATACTTCGCTGAGCTGATGACGCCCGCGCGGCGGGAAAGTCTCGCGGCGCCGGGCGGCGAGTACGGCGACGGGTTGGCGTACAAGGAAATCGTCCGGCAGCTCGGCAAGGACGGCTGGCTCGCGCTGGGCTGGCCGCGCGAGTACGGCGGCCAGGACCGGAGCATGCTCGACCAGCTGGTCTTCACCGACGAGGCGGCGATCGCCGGGGTGCCGGTGCCGTTCCTGACGGTGAACACGGTCGGCCCGACGATCATGCGGTTCGGCACGCCGGACCAGAAGGCGTTCTACCTGCCGAAGATCGCTGCGGGCGAGCTGCATTTCGCGATCGGCTACTCCGAACCGGGCGCGGGCACAGACCTCGCCTCGCTGCGCACGCGGGCTACCCGCGACGGCGACGAGTACGTGGTCAACGGGCAGAAAATGTGGACCAGCCTGATCGAGTACGCCGACTACGTGTGGCTCGCCGCGCGCACCGATCCGGAGGCGCGCAAGCACAAGGGCCTGTCGATCCTGATCGTGCCGACCTCCGCGCCGGGCTTTTCCTGGACGAAGGTGCACACCGTCGCCGGGCCCGGCACCAGCGCGACCTACTACGACGACATCCGCGTGCCGGTCACGTCGCGGGTCGCCGAGGAGAACGCGGGCTGGCCGCTGATCACCAACCAGCTCAACCACGAACGCGTCGCGCTGACCTCCGCCGCGCCGGTGCGGAAAGCGCTGGCCGACGTCGTCGAATGGGCCCGCGCGGAGTCGCTGACCGACCGCGAATGGGTCCGGACGCACCTCGCGCGCGTGCACGCCTGTGCCGAGTACCTGAAGCTTCGGAACTGGAAGATCGCCTGGGCCGCCGCGGCCAGCGAACTCGGCCCGGCCGAGGCGTCGGCGACCAAGGTGTACGGCACCGAGATGGCGATCGAGGCGTACCGGCTGCTGATGGAGGTGGTCGGCGCGGCCGCCGTGGTGCGCGACGGCTCCCCCGGCGCGGTGCTCGCGGGACGGCTGGAACGGCTGCACCGTTCGGCGTTGATCCTCACTTTCGGCGGCGGCACCAACGAGGTGCAGCGCGACATCGTCGCCGCCACCGCCCTCGGCCAGCCCGTGACGCGTTAGGAGTTCTCCCGGTGGACTTCTCCCTCACCGAAGCACAAACCGACCTTTCCGCTTTGACCAGGCGCATTCTCGCCGATCAGGTCACCGCGGAATCGCTGGGCCCGCACGGCTCCGGCGGTTTCGACGCTCCACTGTGGACGGTCCTGGCCCGTTCCGGCGTCCTCGACGCGGCCCTGCCCTCGACGGTCGGCGGCGGCGGTTTCGGCTTGCTGGAACAGTGCTCTGTCCTGATCGAGATCGGCCGCGCGGTCGCTCCGGTCCCCTATCTGTCGTCGGTCGTCCAGGCTGGCTCGGTGCTCACCGATCCGTTGCTGGCCGAGCGATGGCTGCTGCCGGTTTCGCGCGGTAAAGCCGTACTCGCGGTCGCGCTGGGCGGTTCGTTCGTCGCTTCAGACGGACGCCTCACCGGTACGCAGACCGCCGTCCCCTTCGCAGCCTTCGCGGATGCCTTACTCGTCGAAGCCAACGACGGCGTGTACATCGTCGAGAAGGACGCTGCTGGTGTCTCTATCGAAGCGCAGTCCACCACGGACCATGCCGACGCTGCTTTGGTGACGCTGTCCGACACCCCTGGCGTCGCTCTCGGCGACGTCGGCGAACAGTTGCGTCTTCGCGGCGCTCTCGGCGCTTGCGCGCAACAGTTGGGCGTCTTGGAACGCGCGCTGGAACTGACCGCCGAGTACACACGCGAGCGCAAACAGTTCGACAAGGTGCTGGGCAGCTTCCAAGCCGTCCGGCACCGTCTCGCCGACGCGTACATCGACGTCGAAGCCGTACGGCTGACGCTGTGGCAGGCGGCTTGGAAACTTTCCGAAGGCCTGCCCGCTGCCGCTGACGTGGCCACTGCGAAGTTCTGGGCCGCAGAGGCCGGACACCGCGTCGCGCACACCGCTGTGCATTTGCACGGCGGCGTCGGCATCGATGTCGAGCACCCCATCCACCGTTACTTCGCCGCCGCGAAGCGCCTGGAGTTCACCAGCGGTGGCGCGACCGAACAGCTGTTGGGCCTCGGCGAGCTGGTGGTCAGTCCAACGGCGTGATGTGCCGCAGCCGACGCGGTCCGGTATCCGGCCGCGTCGGCGGTGCGCCCACCACCAGCCGCGCGTTGGCGACGAACGCCCCGTCCGGCGACGCGAGGATCGGATCCAACGCCAACGACCGCACCTCGGGGTTGTCCTCCGCGAGCGCCGCGACGCGCAACACCATGTCCTGCAACGCCGCGAGGTCCGCAGGCTCGTCACCGCGATACCCCGTCAGCAACGGCGACGTACGCGGCTCACGAATGAGCGTCGCCGCGTCGACGTCCGTCAACGGCACCGCTCGGTACGCGCGGTCGCCGAGCAGCGTGCTGACCAACCCGGACAGCCCGAACGACACGAGCGTGCCGAACGACGGGTCGTCCTGCAGCCCGATCGCACACGACAGCCCCTTCGGCGCCATCTGTTGCACGTACACGTCTTCGTCGCCCGACACAGCGCACAGATCCCGGTACGCACCGCGTACGGAGTCTTCGGACATCAGGTCAAGCCGTACGCCAGCGAAGTCCGGTCGCCCCCGCAACCGCTCGTCGACGGCCTTCAACGTGACGGGGTACCCAAGCTCAGCCGCCGCGGCCACTGCGTTGCTTTCGCTGGACGCCACTCGGAACGGCACCACATCCACGCCGTAACAGCTGAGCAACCGCACCACGTCGTCGTCGGACAACAGCGTCGAACTGCCGTCCTCCGGCAACAGCTCGCGCACGATCTCCTGCGCCTGCTCGACATGCAGGCCGCCAGGCCGCACCAACGTCCCCTGCGGCCGCTGCCGCCACGCCGCGTACCGCACCACGCGCGCCAACGCGTTCACCGCGCGCTCCGGACTCGAATACGACGGAATCGACCCACGCGTCGGCACTCTGTCGTCGGAAAGCACCGCCAACTCGTCCGGTACGCCTTCCGCGGCAAGGAACGTCGAGACGATCGGCTTCGACTGCTTCATCTCCGACACCGCTTCGCGCAACGCCCGCGCGTACGCAGCCCCAGGAATCGCCACCGGCGGCGCGAAAACCGCTATCAACGCGTCCGTCTCCGGCGAATCCAACGCCTCGCGCACCGCCGTAGCGAACTCGTCCGGCCCCGCTTGCGGCCCGATGTCGACCGGATCGAACGCTAGCCGCAGCCCTTCCGCACGAGCGGTATCGGCCGCCAGCAACCCGATCGCACTGGAGTTCCCGACAATCCCGATCCGCGGCCCCGCCGGCAACGGCTGATGCGCGAACACGAGCGCCGTGTCGAACAACTGCGCCAGCGACTCGACCCGCACAACTCCGGCC
This sequence comes from Amycolatopsis sp. NPDC004079, assembly GCF_040610415.1. Classification (NCBI taxonomy): domain Bacteria; kingdom Bacillati; phylum Actinomycetota; class Actinomycetes; order Pseudonocardiales; family Pseudonocardiaceae; genus Amycolatopsis; species Amycolatopsis sp. NPDC004079. The sequence continues at coordinate 41,582 of NZ_JBEXMH010000037.1, forward strand.
TGCTCGAACAACGCCTGCACACTGGCCTCGTCGACCTCCGCCGACGTCGCCGCGAGCTGCGGCCGCACCGCATGCCGCCCGGATTTCACCGCCACGATCGGCTTCGACCGCGCCAACCTGCGCGCGAGCCGCGCGAACTTGCGCGGGTTGCCGAACGACTCCAGATACAGCAACACCAGGTCGGTGTCGGGATCGGTTTCCCAATACTGCAGCAAATCATTGCCGGACACATCCGCCCGGTTGCCCGCCGACACGAACGTCGACAACCCGAGCCCGCGCGACCCCGCGTCGGCAAGAATCGCCGTCCCGAGCGCCCCCGACTGGCAGAAGAACCCCGTCCGCCCACGCTTCGGCAACCGCGGCGCGAGCGTGGCATTGAGCCGAACGTCCTTCGCGGTATTCAGCACGCCCAGCGCGTTCGGCCCGACCACGCGCATCCCGTGCGCCCGCGCCTCGCCGACCAGCCGCAACTCCGCGTGCAACCCGAGCGGCCCGGACTCGGCGAACCCGCCGGAGACGATCACCAGCGTCTTGACGCCCTTGGCCAAACAAGCGTCCAGCACCGATTCGACGGCCTCCGCGGGCACCGCCACCAACGCGAGATCCACGGGATCCGGAATGTCCAGCACCGACGGATACGCCCGCACCCCGCGAACCGACCGATGCTCCGGATTGACCGGATAAACGGCCCCCGCGAAATCGGCCGCGAGCATGTTGGCGAACGCGACATGCCCGACCTTGGTGGGATCCGCCGACGCCCCGATCACCGCCACCGTGTCGGGATGGAGCAGATTGTGCACACTCCGCGCCTCCGCGGCTTGCTCCCGCGACCGCGCGACCGCGAGCGATTCCTCCGTGGGGTCGATGTCGAACTCGAGATGCAGCACGCCTTCCTCGATCGCGCGGCTGACCTGGTAGCCCGCGTCGCGGAACACGCGCACCATCGCCGCGTTCTCGCTCAGCACCTCGGCGACGAACCGCCGCAGCCCGCTCTCCGACGCCGCCGCCGCGAGGTGCTCCAGCAGAATCGACCCGAGCCCGCGCCCCTGATGCTTGTCGTCGACGACGAACGCGACCTCCGCCGAAGGCCCCTGATCGAGCCGCTCGTAGCGCCCCACCGCGACCACGTCGTCGCCGAGCAAAGCGACGAACGCGACCCGGTCGTGGTGGTCCACCGTGGAGAACCGCTCAAGATCCCGCGGCGGGATGCGGGGGTAGGCGCCGAAGTACCGGAAGTACCGGGTGCGCTCGGAAAGCCTGCCGTGCAACGCGACGAGCCCGTCGGCGTCACTGGGCACGACGGGTCGCAAGTGGACAGTGCCGCCGTCGGAGAGGACGACGTCGGCTTCCCAATCGCGGGGGTAGTCGTAGGGATCGCGCTTCCCGCTGGGGGCGGGGTGTTCTGCCGCAGGATTCGCGGTGGCGGCTTCGCCAGCTGTTGGGCCATGCGCAGCGGAATTCCCCGCGGAATCCGGCTGTTCCGACGCCGCGCGCCCATCCGCGGCCGGGTGCGGAGCGGAAAACCCGCCGGACTCGCCCGTCGCGCGGGCACCGGGAGCAGGGCCGCCGGGGTCGGGAGTGCCGGAGTTTTCGCCAGGATGGCGAGGCTGGTCGGGCATGGTCAGTCCCTCGGATCGTCCGGGTCGAGGCCGTGCAGCGGGAAGATCGCGCGGCGGGTGTCGCGGATCGCGATGTCCACCGGGTCGTCCGCGTCGTCGCCCCACGGTGTGAAGGCGGTGTCCTTGCCGTCGGTCATCGCGGCGGGGAGATCGGCCGCCGGGGCGGCGCGCTGGACCGTCGAGACCCAGCCGGGCGGCAGCGGCGTTTCCGGCGGGACGTCGCGGTCCAGCACGGTCGCCATCAGGTGCGTCCACGAGCGCGGCACCACGCGGATCAGCTGGTATCCCCCGCCGCCGACAGCCAGCCAGCGGCCGTTCGCGTAGCGTTCGGCCAGGTCGCGCAAGGTGGAGTAGATGGTGCGGTGGCCGTCGACCGACAGGGACATGTCCGCCATCGGGTCCTCCTCGTGCGAGTCGACCCCGCACTGCGTGACGAGCAGCTGCGGCTGGAACTCTTGCAGCACAGCGGGAACCACCGCGTCGAACGCCCGCAGCCATCCCGGGTCCCGGGTGTGCGGCGGCAGCGGGATGTTCACCGCCGTGCCGGATGCCTTGCCCCTGCCGACCTCGGCGGAGTAGCCGGTGCCGGGCCAGAGCGTGAACGGGTGCTGGTGCATCGAGACGGTGAGGACGCGCGGATCGTCGTAAAACGCGGTCTGGACGCCGTCGCCGTGGTGCACGTCGGTGTCCACGTACGCGATGCGGTCGAAGCCGTGGTCGAGCAGCCACGAGATGGCGATCGCGCAGTCGTTGTAGACGCAGAAACCGGACGCGTGATCGCGCATCGCGTGGTGCAGCCCGCCCGCGATGTTGACCGCCCGACGCACCTCGCCGTCGGCGATCTTGCGGGCGGCGAGCAGCGTCGAGCCCACGACCAGCGCGGTCGCGTCGTGCATTCCGGGGAACACGGGGTTGTCGTCGGTCCCGAGCCCGTGCCCGACGTCCCAGCTGACGTCCGGAGCTTCCCGCACGGCGGCCAAGTACTCGGGCGCGTGCACGCGCAGCAGTTCCTCGTCGCCGGCCGCGGTGGGCACGAGCAGTTCGACCCCGTCGAGCACGCCCAGCTCAGTGGCGAGCCGCACGGTGAGGTCGAGCCGGACGGGGTTGAACGGATGCTGCCCGCCCAGGTCGTACTTCAGCAGCGACGGATCCCAGACGACTGCAGGCGACGACATGCCCCGCACTGTACTTCCCCGCCGCGTCCCGAGCCGGGTTCCGCGGCGGGACGAAACTCAGCCACGTGCCGCTCCAGCCGCCACTCCCCCAGCCGGGTTCCGCGGCGAGGCGAAACTCATCCGCGCGTCCAGACGACGCCGCGCGCTTCGTACTCCAGCATCTCCTCCAGCCCGGCCGCCGCGTCGGCGCCGAGTTCCCTTTTGACCAGCCACAGCGCCAGGTCCAGCCCGCTCGTGATGCCGCCCGAGGTGACCACGTCGCCGTCGTCGACCACGCGGGCTTTCTTGACCACGCCACCCTGCTGGACAAGCGTCTCGACCGCGCCGTGGTGCGTCGTGCACGGACGTCCGCGCACCAGTCCGGCCGCGCCGAGCAGAAGCGTGCCCGTGCAGAGCGACGCCAGAGTCAGCCCCTTGCGCGGCGCGGCGGCGAGCGCGTCCGGCAGCACCCGGCGGTCGATCTCCGCCCAGATGCCCGGCCCTTCCCGCTTCCCGTAACCGCCGCCCGGCACGACGATGAGGTCAGCGTCCTGCGGGGACCAGCCGCGCTCGACCTCCACCTTCGTCCCGTACGACGCGCGCACGACGCCCGGCCCGTCCACGCGCACGTACGAAACGTCCGTGCCGCGCTTCGCTTGCATGCCCGCTGCGGAGAACACCTCGTACGGACCGGCGAAGTCCTGCTCCTCGACACCGTCGAACAACACGACCTGCACCCGCAACGGCCGCCGCCCGGCCGCGGCCTCGGTCGCCGCCGACCCGGCCGCTACAGCTCCGACCGCTACAGCTCCGGTCGATGCCGCCCCGGTCCCTGCCGCAGCCCCGGACGTCGCCGCAGCTGCAGCCGGCACCGCCGCCGCGGACGTCGCCGCCATCGCCGCCCCGGCCGCCGCCGACCCGCGCAGGAATGTCCTTCGCTCCATGAACGCCGCCTCTCGCCTGGAAAAGCCTTCCGGACGAGAAGTCGGCCCGCGGCACCGAAAGTTCCGGCGAATTCAGCCGCGTTCGGGACCGGTGGCCGCTGGGCGTTCCGGATCGCGCGACCAGTGCGACCACGACCCCGCATACAGCGCCGCGGGCTCAGTCCGTCCCGCCACCTCCAGCGCGAGCACCACCGACGACGCAGTCACACCCGAACCGCAGTAAGCGCCGACCGGAACCCCGTCGGCCAAACCCAGCGCCGCGAACCGCTCGGCAAGCTCGGACGGCGACTTCCAGCGCCCGTCCGCGCCCGCGTGCTCAGACGACGGCGCGCTGACCGCGCCCGGGATGTGCCCGGCTCGCGGGTCGACCGGCTCGGTCTCGCCGGTGTAGCGGACGTGCGCCCGTGCGTCGAACAGCACGCCCTCGCGCGCGAGGGCCGCCGCGTCGTCCGCCGACAGCACCGGCATGCCGCCCGGCCGGACCTCGATGTCGCCCGGCTCCGGCGACGGCGCCTCGGCCGTCACTTCCCGCCCCTCGGCCAGCCACGCTGTGTAACCGCCGTCGAGCACCGCGACCTCCGGATGGCCGGCCCAGCGCAGCAGCCACCAGGCCCGCGCGGCGACCGAACCGTCGGCGTCGTCGTACACGACCACCGGACGCCCGTCCCGAACGCCCGCTTCGCGCAGCTCACACTGCAGCACGGCCGGGTCGGGCAGCGGGTGGCGGCCGCCGTCTCCGGGCGGCGAGGCCAGCGCCGTGTCGAGGTCGGCGAACACCGCCCCGGGCACGTGTCCCTCCTGGTAGGACTCCGCGCCGGGCGGTCCGCCGAGCCGCCAGCGGACGTCCAGCACGACGGGACGCTCGCGATCGGGGAACGCGGCGAGCTCAGCGGGCGAGATCAACGGTCGCATGGCCCCATCCTGCAGGTCCGGACGCGGTTCGCGCATCAGGGCAGGACTTTTCGGCGGGGCCGCGCCGTTACGCCGAGGCGGGCCGTCGCTGTCGGGGCCAACGACTACGATGAGCTACGCGGACGAAGGGGACAGCGTGAACGATCTCATCGACACCACCGAGATGTACCTGCGTACCATCTACGAGCTCGAAGAGGAAGGGGTCGTCCCGCTGCGGGCCCGGATCGCGGAGCGGCTGCAGCAGAGCGGGCCCACCGTGAGCCAGACCGTGGCCAGGATGGAGCGCGACGGGCTGGTCGTCGTCGCCGACGACCGGCATCTGCAGCTCACCGACCACGGCCACGACCTCGCCGTCGCGGTCATGCGCAAGCACCGGCTCGCCGAACGCCTCCTCGTCGACGTGATCGGCCTCGAGTGGGAGCACGTGCACAACGAGGCGTGCCGCTGGGAGCACGTGATGAGCGAGGCCGTCGAGCGCAAGCTGGTGAAGCTGCTCGACCACCCGACCACGTCGCCCTACGGCAACCCGATCCCCGGGCTCGACAAGCTCGGCGACGGCGATCCCGCGCCGCGCGCCGAGGACGGCCTGGTGCGTCTCGACGAGTTCGCCCGCACCGGCGGCGGCGAGGTGGAGATCCGCCGCATCGCCGAGCACGTGCAGCTCGACGAGTCGCTGCTCACCGAGCTGCGCACGGTCGGGATCGTGCCCGGCGGGTTCGTCACGGTCGGCAAGGCCTCCGGCGGCAGTGCGACCGTCGAGGTCAAGGGCACCGAAACCACGGCGCAGGTGTCCACCGCGGCGCTGCACGCCGTGCTGGCGCTCGCCAAGTGACCCCGGCGACCGACGCGGCACGCGCGTTCCGGGAGGTCCACGGGCGGGCCCCGGCAGGCGTGTGGTCCGCGCCGGGCCGGGTGAACCTGATCGGCGAGCACACCGACTACAACGACGGTTTCGTGCTGCCCTTCGCGCTCCCGCACCGGCTCGCCGCGGCCGCGTCCCCGCGCCGGGACGGCAAGCTCCAGGTCGCCACCCTCGGCGACGACGGGCAGCTGCAGCACTCCGGGCCGCACGACATCGCCGCGCTCGAACCGGGTTCGGTCCCGGGCTGGGCCGCGTATCCCGCCGGGGTGGCGTGGGTGCTGCGCGACCAGGGTTTCGCGGGCGGAGCCGACCTGGTCATCGCCGGCGACGTCCCGTCCGGGGCCGGGCTTTCCTCCTCTCACGCGCTGGAATGCGCGGTGTCGCTGGCTTTGCTGGGCGTGGCCGGGGTGGAACTCGAAGACGGCGGAGCGAGCACTCCCGCGCGCCCGGAGATCGCGCGCTGGGTGCAGCGGTCGGAAAACGACTTCGTCGGCGCGCCCACCGGGCTGCTCGACCAGACGGCGTCGCTGTGCTGCGAAGACTCGCGGGTGCTGTTCCTCGACGTCCGCTCGGGCGAGATGGAGCAGGTGCCGTTCCCGCTCGGCGAGGCCGGGCTCCGGGTGCTGATCATGGACACCCGCACCAAGCATTCCCACACCGACGGCGGCTACGGCGCGCGGCGGCGCGGCACCGAGCGCGCGGCGGAACTGCTCGGCGTGAAGGCGCTGCGCGACGTCACGCCCGACGGCCTCGACGAAGCTCTCGCGCACCTGCCCGCGGATCTGGTTCCGCTGGTGCGCCACGTGGTCACCGAGAACCAGCGGGTGCTCGACGTGGTCGCGTTGCTGCGCGAGAAGAAGCTCGCCGAGATCGGGCCGTACCTCGACGCTTCGCACGTGAGCATGCGCGACGACTACCGCATCTCGACGCCCGAACTCGACCTCGCGGTCGACTCGGCCCGGTCGGCCGGCGCACTGGGCGCGCGGATGACCGGCGGCGGGTTCGGCGGCTCGGCGATCGCGCTGGTCCGCGACGAGGATCTGGACGGAGTGCGCACCGCGGTCGAAACCGCCTGCGAGCAGGCCGGGTTCCGCCGCCCGCGGATGTTCACGGCGGTGCCGTCGCGCGGCGCGGGCCGCGACGAGGCCTGATTTCCGGAGCAACCCCCGGAGGGTCCGGCACGTCGCTCTGAGGGGAGACTGTGCCGCAGAGTCGCCACCCCTCAGCAGAAAGGCCTTGACGTGACGGACCAGCAAAGCCCCCTGAAGCTCATCGTGACGGGCGGCGCGGGGTACGTGGGCAGCGTGTGCGCCGCCCGCCTCATCGAAGCGGGTCACCAGGTCACCGTGGTGGACGACCTGTCGACCGGGCACGCGGACGCGGTGCACCCGCAGGCGCGCTTCGTCGAGGGCGACGCCGCCGAGGTCGCCGCGGACATTCTCGGCGAAGGTTTCGACGGCGTGCTGCACTTCGCCGCGAAGTCGCTGGTGGGCGAGTCGATGGCCGACCCGGCGAAGTACTGGGAAGGCAACGTGGTGACCTCGCTGCGGCTGCTGGAGGCGATGAAGAAGCACGGCACGCCGCGCCTCGTGTTCTCCTCCACCGCGGCGACCTACGGCGAGCCCGACGTGTCGCCGATCCCGGAAACGGCCCCGACCCAGCCGACCAATACGTATGGCGCGTCGAAGCTCGCCATCGACCACGCGATCACCAGCTTCGCCCGCGCCCACGGCCTGGCCGCGGTCAGCCTGCGGTACTTCAATGTGGCCGGCGCGTACGGCGCGTTCGGCGAACGGCACACCACCGAAACCCATCTCATCCCTCTCGTTCTCCAGGTCGCGACCGGCGACCGCGAACACATCTCCATCTACGGCGACGACTACCCGACGCCCGACAAAACGGCCGTCCGCGACTACATCCACGTGGTCGACCTCGCCGACGCCCACTTCCTCGCCCTGCGCCACGCCGCCGCCGGCGAGCACCGCATCTACAACCTCGGCAGCGGCACCGGCTTCTCGGTGCTGGAGGTCGTGGAAGCCTGCCGCCGGGTCACCGGGCACGCGATCCCCGCCGTCGTGGCCCCGCGCCGCGCGGGCGACCCGTCGGTGCTGGTGGCGTCGAGCGACAAGGCCAACGGCGAACTCGGCTGGACGCCCAAGCTGACCGACCTCGACGGGATCGTGTCGGACGCTTGGCAGTTCACCCAGTCGCGTCTTTCCTGACGGCGATTCCGGACCGCGGCGCCGGACTGCGGGCGGCGCCTGGTCCGGGTGTGGTGTTTCGGGGCGGGGATTCTGGCGAATCCTCGCCCCGCAATCGTTTCTGCGCACACCTCCCAGACGCACTGGGCGAGGAGTCGACAGTCCACTTAGGACTCACGGGTGCGACGCGGGCTCGGGACCACGGAAGGAATCAGCTCAAGCACGTCCGCGCCGGGATGGCGAGGTGCCGACCCCCGCCTCACACCGTGCACGACGGCGTGTTGGCGCAACAGGCCGATGCGATCGAACGCCACGGCGAGGAACCAAGGCAAATCCGGCTCGGGCAAAGCCTTTCCGGCGCTGTGCGAGGCTTCGCCAGGGAGCCCCTCCCACCACCGAGGCAGCGAACCGGTTCGACAGGGGCCCGTCTCCGCCCTCCGCCCTCCGACGTGCAGTCAGGGTCACGGTCATCTCGTCCTCCTCGGCGGCTCGGACTCGGCGGCACTCCCGACGTGCGATCAGGCCACGGTCATCTCATCCCCCTCGGCGGCCCCGGCTCGGCAGCGCTCTCCGGCTCCGACGGCGGCGGCAACCCGAGATCCGCCGCCGTGCTGAAGTCCGCGAGGCCGGTCAGCTTCGCCGGGTCCATGCCGATGTTCCAGGCGGTCTGCAGCAACTGCGCCACCATGTGGTCAGGATCGGCCTCGACCGCGTTCGCCAAAGCCATCCCGGCCAACGCGCCTTCCCCGCGCATCAAAGCGGTGTAGCCGAGATAGAGCGCAGCCTCGGCACGATGCGGCGGCGGCAATTCCCGGACGAGCGTCAGCCACACCTCCTCAGCCTCCCGAGTAAGCGCAGTATGCGGCGGGACCGCAAGGGCCATGCACGCGTCGCGGATCGGGGTGAACATCAGTGCATGAGCCAGCCGGACGGCCTGGTCGTCATCAGGTGGACCCGCGCCTCGTCGCTGCCGAAGGAACGCGTCGCGGAGTTCGGTTACCGCAGCGTCCAAGACATCGCCCTGCGACATTCCGGGGCTGTACAACGGTTCCGGGCAGGACACGAGCAAGTCGGCGCGACGAGTGATCGCCTCCGGGGAACGCGGTTCCAGCACCGCGGCCAGCTCTTCACGGCTGCGGAAGACGACGAAACCCGCCTCCGTGGTCGCGGCGGCGATGACGGTTTCCTGCGGATCGGGCACAACGCCGCTGCAGTCCGGATCCAGATAGCACGACCATGGCGCACCGGGTTCGATCTCGGCGGCCCACAGTGCGTGGAACAGGCGGAGCTTATGCCGGGCCAAGACCCGCCGCAGCTCGGCTAAGAATTCCCTGTGCGGTGGACCGTTTTCGTCAGGCGAGCCGCCGACAAGAACGACGGTGACACCGTTGTGCTCGCGATCGGCGAAGCGCGGGATCAGCGCATCCGCTTGCTCTGCCTGGAGTTCTCGCGGCGGAAGGTCGGCGCGCAGCATCAGGCCGATCGTGGTGCCGGGGACGCGATGGCCCAGCAGCACAAGGGAATCAGCGGGACGGAAGCCCAGCAGGTACGGGAGGGAAGCGATGAGGTCGGCCGGATTGCGGAGGGTGGCCCGGGAGATGCCGGGCGGCGTCGAGGTGGTCACGCCTCCACTGTGCGCCGGGAATGCGCGAATCGGGACGAACACGGCAAATCTGTGGAGTCGGCGGGCAGTTGTGGACAACCGGGTCACCGGTGGGGACAACCGGCGGAAATTGTCGGTGGCCTGTGCATCGACCACCACTGTCCACAATAGACAAATGCTGCCGGAGCCAGCGAACGGCTCCGGCAGCATCGGTCAAGACAAACTCAGCCGCAGTGTTCGAACGGGCTTTCGTACGACGAAGAGCCGACCGAACCGCCCCACTTGACGCACGTCGAACCGGCGTTCTTCTTCACCGGGCCGGCGTAGTAGGTGAAGTTCCCCGAATCCGTCGCCCTGGTCGAGCCCTGCACTTCCAGGAACGCCGAAGCCGCGCTGGCGGTCCCCAGCGAAACCGCCTTCAGGGTCGTCACGCAGTTCTCTTTGGAGGACGAGTTGTACAGCAGGTACGCGGTGCCCGCCGTCCCCAGCGCCTGCTGGTCGATCACCGAGAAGCCCGACCCGCACACCTGCGTCGCCGAGTACGGGTTGCCGCCGCAGCCGTTCTTGCTCGTGAAGTCCTTCTTGCCGTAGTACGGCACCGCGACGCCGTTCAGCACAGCCTTCTGCGTCACGCCGTTCAAGTTCTCTTCGAAGTGCAGGTGCGGCCCGGTCACTCCGCCGGTCGCGCCCGCCTTGCCGATCTCCTTGCCCTGCCCGACGCTCTGGCCCACCGAGACTTCCTGCTCGGACAGGTGCGCGTAGCGGGTCCGCCAGCCGCCGCCGTGGTCCAGTTCGATCCAGCGGCCGTAGCTGGTGCTGCCCTCGTTCGCGACGCGCGTGACCGTCCCGGGCGCGGCCGCGAGCACCGGCATGCCGGTGATGCCGGACTTCTGGAAGTCGACCGAGTTGGCCGGGTTGTGGCCGCTGAAGGTCGCCGCGGTGACCGTGACGCCGCACTTGAACGGCACCTGGAAGTTGGGGGCCGCGGACGCCGTCGACTGGGCGGCGAGCGTCAGGCCGCACGCGGGCAAGGCCACCGCGGCCGCGACCGCCGCGAACCGTCTCAATCTGGACATGGGGCGTACCTCCTGGTGGGGGAAATGTCCGAGCACCTCCAGCCAAGCCCGAGCCAGTACATTTTCCGTACAAGACGACGGGGAGGACCCATGGGCACACCGGCGGCCTCGCTCGCCAACGCCCGGCGGCGGTTCGAGGGCGCCGACTGGGTGCGCTGGGGCGTGCTCGCGGTGCCGACCCTGTTCGCGATCCCGAACGCGCGGCCGTGGACGTGGCCGCTGATCGGGCTGATCCTCGTACTGTCCGTCCCGGCCCTGTGGCTCACCCGCGAGTCGAAACCGCGCTGGCTGATGCCCGCGACCATGATCGCCGTGGTCGCGGCGGCGGGAGCGCTCTGGATCCTTCAGCCGAGCAGCTGGACCTCGACGACGATGTTCGGCGCGGCCTTCTACACCCTGCGCGTGAGCAGCCGGATCGCGGCGGCTGTCGCGCTCGCCGTGGCTTCGGCGGCGATCCTCATCTGGTCGATCGCCCACGACCTCGACTGGCTGAACGCGGTCGCCCTCTTCGCAGTCCTCGTCGTGATGGTGCTGCTCGCGGCCAACCGCCGAGGCCGCGCGGAACGGCTGGAACAGACCGAACTCGCACTTGCCCGCGCCCAGACAGCCAGCGAGGAGCACGCCCGCGCAGCCGCGCTGGCCGAACGCGCGCGCATCGCCCGCGAGCTGCACGACGTCCTCGCGCATTCCCTCGCCGGGCTCGCGCTCAACCTTCAGGGCGCGCGTCTGATGCTGGTCCGCGACGGTGCGAGCGAAGAGTCTCTCGCGCAGATAGAACGCGCGCAGAAGCTGGCGACAGACGGTCTCGCCGAAGCGCGCAAGGCCGTCGCCGCACTGCGCGAAGACGCCGTACCCGTCGAGCGCTCGGTCTCAGACCTTCTAGCCGCGTACAGGCTCGACACCGGCTCTCGCGCCGACCTCGTGATCGAAGGCGAACCACGCGAGCTAGACGCAGCTGTCGGCACAACGCTCGTACGCGCCATACAGGAAGCCCTCGCCAACTCGCGCAAACACGCAGGCGGTCCCGCCGTAGACGTCATGGTGGCCTTTAACAAAGACGAAGTCGACTTAACGATCATCGACCACCAAGGCCGCCGCCCGCCGGAGTCGCCGTCGCCGGGATACGGTTTGCGTGGCATGGGCGAGCGGGTCGCGCTGTTGAACGGGAAGCTCGAATGCGGCCCTGGGGAGGACGGATGGCGGATTCAGCTGACAGTGCCGGCGTGACGCCTCGCGTGGTGCTGGCCGACGACCAGGCAGTAGTGCGCGAAGGGCTCGTAACGCTGCTCGGCCTGCTGCCGGGCGTCGAGGTCGTAGGTGCGGCAGCAGACGGCGTACAGGCTCTCGAACTTGTCGCGGAACACCAGCCCGACGTACTTCTCGTTGACCTGCGCATGCCGAACCGCGACGGCGTCGAGACGACCGAAATGGTCCGCGCGCAGCATCCGAAGACCGAGGTAGTCGTCCTCACCACGTACGCCGACGACGATTCCCTGCTCGCCGCGCTCAAAGCAGGTGCACGCGGGTTCCTTACCAAGGACGCCGATGCCGACGCGATCGTCCGCGCACTCCGCTCAGCGGCCGCTGGCCAGTCCACTGTGGACGGAGCGCTCCAGCAACGGCTGGTAGCGGCCGCGACAAGCCGCTCCCCCGTGCGCACGAAGGAGCTGGAAGGCCTTACCGCGCGCGAAGTCGAGGTGCTGCGGCTGATCGCGGCCGGCCTGTCGAACACGGAGATCGCGCGCACCCTCGTGGTCAGCGAGGCGACGGTGAAGACGCACGTCAATCACCTGTTCTCCAAGGCAGGCCTGCGCGATCGCGCGCAGGCCGTCGCCTTCGCTTACCGCGCCGGAATCGCCGAGTAGAACGCCTGCTTCCCGCCGACGATCGGCAGCGTCACCGTCGTCCCGGTCAGGTCCAGCGACAGCCCGGTGCCCGGCTCCGGCCGCAGCGTGAAGTCGTGGTCGCTGGACGCCAGCACGAACTCCAGCCGATGCCCGGCGGGCACGATGTAGTCCTTCGGCATCAGCGAAACCTCGATGCGGTACCGCTGTCCGGGCGTGATCGGCGACGTGATCGACGGGCTGACGCGGTTCTGCGGATCCGTCCAGCCCCGGCTGATCACGTGGGAAGTGCCGTCCGGCGCACGGTCGAGCAGCGCCGCGGTGACGTTCGCGGCGGGGCGGTCGAACGACAGCCGCAGCTCCGCCTTCGCGGTTCCGGACAGCCGCACCGGTTCCGCGGTCGCGGAAGTGCGGTAGCGCAAGCGGTTCCCGGACGACGCCGCGTCGGCGAGCTGCTCGATCTTCTTGCTCGCGTCGTCGGCCAGCGTTTCGACGGTCGGACGGCCGGGCACCGGCTGCCGGTCGAGTGCCCCGGTCGAACGTCCGCCCGGCCACGGGTGCAACTCAACGTCCGAAGTGCCTGGCGCGGGCCACTCGGCCTCGTCGACCCACGACTTGTCCTCGCGCTGGATCGTCGCCTTCGGCTCGCGCTCGATGCCGTTGTCGACGCCGTACAGGTAATGCGACATCCACTTGTTCAGCGTCGTGAGCCAGACGTCGCGGCGCAGCGAAATCGGGTCCGCGTGGCCGGACTGGTGCAGCCAGATCTTGTGCTCGACGCCGTGCTTCTTCAGCGCTTCGTACCAGGTCGCGACCTGCTCGGTCTTCACGTTCCAGTCGTTCAGCCCGTGCACCGCCAGCACCGACGCGTGCACCTTGCCGACGTCGTCGCGGTAGTTCCGCACGTCCCAGAACTGGCTGTAGTCCCCGGTCAGCCGGTCCTGGTCGGCGGTGAGGCCGTCGAGCACCGGACGGCAGACCTGCTGGTCAGCGCGCGAGTAGACGTAGCCGGCGAGCACGTCCGTGTCCTCGCCCTGATAACCGCCGGGAGCGACGACCGCGCCGGCGTTGCGGTAGTAGCCGTACCAGCTCGAAATGGCGGCGATCGGCACGATCGTCTCGAGCCCTTCGACACCGGTACTGGCCACGGCGTTGGGCAGCGTGCCGTTGTACGACACGCCCATCATTCCGGTCTTCCCCGTGCTCCAGGTCGCCGCGACGGGCGCGCCAGCCTTGTCGTGCGCCTCAGCGCGGCCGTTCAGCCAGTCGACCACCGAGCGCGCGCCGATCGTCTCGTTCACGTCGCCGGTCGTCGGACAGCCGGTGGACAGCCCGGTGCCGAGGGATTCGCCGTACACGACCGCGAATCCGCGCGCGGTGAAGTAGTTCTGGTAGCTCCAGCCGATCGGTGCCGCGACGTGCGGACCCGGCACGTACAGCTCGGTGTCGACGTCGTGGTTCGGCACGTCGTTGCCGCCTGCGAAGTACGGGCTCGCTTCGTACACGACAGGCACCTTCATGCCCTGCTCCGTGGCGCGCGGACGCACTACTTGCGCGTGTACGAGGTCAGGCTTGCCGTCGTGGTCGCTGTCGACGGGCGCGGTGACCCAGACGTCTTCGCGGATGACGTCAGCCGGATCGAAGACCGCCTGCGCTTGACCGTCGGTGAAAACCGGCGCTGGCGGCGAAGCGGCTTCAGCGACCGCGGGTACGGATAACGTGGCCACTGCGACGAAGACAACAGCGACTCGAGCGGCAACTCCCACCAGGACCCCCAAGCTGGACGAAGCAGACGAGTAAGTTGAGAGTTCCGTCAACCGCAAGTCGCGTCAACCGACTAACGTCGGAGCCATGGACGCACCGATCGCCACGGTCACGGTCTATCCGCAGAACGCGCGCGTCACCCGTCGTTGTCAAGTCACTCCGGCCGACGGGTCCCGCGTAGAGATCACGGGTCTACCCCTGTCGCTCGACGCTGCTTCGGTGCGAGTGAGCGGCGCGGGCGACGCGTTGGTCACCGGCGTCGACGTCGCGTACGCGCAGCACGCCGCTCCCGCAGACCCGACGCTGCGCGCGCTCGTGGAGCAGCGACGCGCGGACCAAGCGACTGTCGACGAGGTCGCAGACGACGAGAGCGCTGCTGCGGCGCGCGTCGACCTGTTGACCGGAGTCTCGCGACGCAGCGGAGCAAGCTTCGCGAAGGCGTTGGCTGGCGGTGACGCCGAACCGGGACGCGTGCAGGAAGTGAGCGAAGCGCTTAGTACGCAGTTAGCGGTGGCGCTCAAGGAACGTCGCGCGCTCGGCACGAGGCTGGAACGGCTGCGCGAAGACCTCGCCGCGCTCGACCGGCAGATCGAAACTCGCAGCGCACAGTCCGAACAGGACAGTTCGACGATCACCGTGGAGCTGGAATCCCCGGCCACCGCCGAAATCGAACTGTCCTATGTGGTCCCCGGCGCGCGCTGGGAACCCGGATACGACGTCCGCGTACGCGGCACCGACGTCACGGTCACCTCGTACGGGCTCGTAAGCCAGCACACCGGCGAGGACTGGCCGGAGTGCGAGCTGACGCTGTCGACCGCCCGCCCGGCGAACACCGTCGTGATCCCGGAACTCCAGCCCTGGTATCTGGATCGGCAGCAGCCTCCGCCACCCCAGCCGCGAGCTGCGATGGCGGCCCCTGCGATGGCGTACGGCGGCGCAGCAGGAGCCGGTCGAGACGGCTTCGCCGCACACCTCTCCGCAGTGGAGCAAGGCACCACCGCGGTCACCTACCGCCCGGCACGCCCGGTCGCGATCCCGTCCGGCGCGCAGGGCCACCGGACGACGCTCGCGCAGCTGGACCTCACGGCCGAACTCGACTACGTGACCGCGCCGACGCAGGCCGCGGAGGCCTACCTGCGCGCGAAGGTGGTCAACACCGCCGAGCACACGCTTCGCGCCGGTCGCGCCGCAGTGTTCCACGAGGCCGAATTCGTCGGCAGCACGCAGCTGGAGCTGTGGGCTCCCGGCGAGGAACTCGAACTCGCGCTGGGCGTCGACGACCGGATCCGCGTCGAACGCGAACTGGTCAAGCGCAGTGCCAGCAAGGCGACGTTCTCCACGCAACGCCGCCGCGAAGCCGACTACCTGACGACGGTGACCAACCACAGCCCGCGCGAAGCCGTGGTGGCCGTGCTCGACCAGGCCCCGGTCTCCCGGGACGACTCGATCACCGTGCGGGACCTTCGGCTCAGCCCGGAGCCGGTCGAGCGCACCGAACTGGGCCAGTTCACCTGGCGGCTCACGATCGCGCCCGGGGCGTCCGCGACGGTCTCGCTCGGCTACCGGGTGGACGTCGCGAAGGGCGTCGAACTCAGCGGCTGGCGCGAGTGAGGCGTCAGCCCTGTGCGATGTAGGCCTCGAGCTGTTCCTGGCTCTGTTCCAGTTGCTCCATCCGGATCTTCACCACGTCGCCGATGCTCACGATCCCGGCAAGACGCCCGCCGTCG
This sequence comes from Amycolatopsis sp. NPDC004079, assembly GCF_040610415.1. Lineage (NCBI taxonomy): Bacteria > Bacillati > Actinomycetota > Actinomycetes > Pseudonocardiales > Pseudonocardiaceae > Amycolatopsis > Amycolatopsis sp. NPDC004079. The sequence continues at coordinate 57,288 of NZ_JBEXMH010000037.1, forward strand.
AGCACCGGCACGTGCCGGATCCGCCGTTCGGTCATCACCACGCTGAGCTGGTCCACCGGATCGTCCGGGGTGCAGCTGGCGACCATGGTGGTCATGATGTCCGCGACCGGCCCCTGCAGGACCGAAGGCCCGTGGTCGTTGAGCTTGCGCACGACGTCGCGTTCGGACACGATCCCGGCGATCCCGCCTTCGGCGTCCACCACGACCATCGCGCCGACGTTGTGCCGGGCGAGCCCCGCCAGCAGCTCGGCGACCGTGGTACCCGGCGACACAGTGGCGACCGTCGCGCCCTTGCGCTGAAGCACATCCGCAATCCGCATGGCGATGCCCTCTCCTCGGTGAGTCGGGTCACCTCAGGTTAGGGCCCCGCCGCCGTGTGCGAAAGTCCGGCGGGATGCGTCCGTTCGTGGTAACGCGCTCATCCGTCGAACACCCGGCGCAACCGGGCGAGCCCGGGTCCGATCCGGTCGGTCGCGATCGCGCCGTAGCCGAACAGCAGCCCGTGCCGCCGCGCCGCCACGGAGAAATCGCCGAGCGAGAACAGCCGGACGCCCGACCCGGTCGCCTTCCGCGCGAAACCGCGCAGGTCCCGGTCCGCCGACGCGCTCAGGTGCAGACCGGCCGACGCGGGCACCGGCTCCAGGACGTCGCCGAATTCCGCCCGCAGGCCGTCCACGAGAAGGTCGTGCCGGGCGCGGTAGATGCCGCGCATCCGGCGGACGTGCCGGGCGAACCCGCCTTCGGCGATGAACGCCGCGACCACCGCCTGCTCGATGCCCGGGGAATGCCAGTCGGCGAGGTATTTCGCCTTCACGATCGCCTCCGCCAACGCGGGCGGCGCGGCGAGAAAACCCAGCCGCAGCGCGGGCGACAGGACCTTCGAGAACGAGCCGACGTAGACCACCCGGCCGTGCGAATCCAAGCTGTGCAACGGTTCCAGCGGACGACCGGAGTAGCGGAACTCGGTGTCGTAATCGTCCTCGACCACCACGGCCCCGTTGTCCTCAGCCCAATCCAGCAGTGCTCGCCGGCGAGACGGCGACATCGCGACCCCGAGCGGGTACTGGTGCGACGGCGTCACGTGCACCAGGCGAGTGCCCGGCGGAATCGCGTCGACCACGATGCCCTCGTCGTCCACCGGAACCGGCGCGACGCGGACTCCGAGCGTGCCCAGCAGCAGGCGCGGCGGCGGGTAACCGGGATCCTCGACCGCGGCCAGGTCGCCGGGCCGCAGCAGGACCCGGGCGACGAGGTCGATCGTCTGCTGCGCGCCCGAGGTGATCACGAGATGGTCGGGGCGCACGCGAACATTCCGGGACACCGCGAGGTGCCGCGCGAGCTCGGTGCGCAGCCGGGGATCGCCTTGCGGTTCGCCGTAAGTCATCAGCTCCGCGCGGGAACCGCGCAACGACTGGGTCATCAGCCGACGCCAGGTGTCGAACGGAAACAGCCGCACATCCGGGACTCCGGCACGGAAATCGAACTCCGGCGGGTCGGTGAACGCTCTCGGCGGCGTGGGTACGTCTGTCCACTCTGGACGCGGCTGGACGTCCTCAGCGAGCCCGGTCGGTTCGACAGGACGCGGCGCGGCGCCGGCGCGCACGTAAGTACCGGCTCCGACCCGGCCGGTCAGAAATCCTTCCGCGGTGAGGCGTTCGTACGCCGCGGTGACGGTGGTGCGCGAAACGGCCAGCTGGTGCGCCAGTTCCCTGGTCGGCGGCAGCGCGTCGCCGTCGCGGAGCCGCCCGTCGAGCACCGCTTCGCGGATCTGGCGGTAGATCTCGTCGCGGTGGCCGCGGGTGCCGGACAGGTCCAGGTGCAGGTCCACGCGTCCAGCCTAGATTGGTCCACCGCAGTTGGCTCCGCTTTGGCTCTCTTCCTGGACCGATCTGCCGGTTAGCGTGAGCTCATGACCACGTTCGACCTCGACCGGCAGTCCCTTCTCGTCCTCGACCCGATCGTCGCGAAGACCACCGCGGCGGATCTCGACCGGCCCACGCCGTGCGCCGGCTGGACGCTCGCCGATCTGCTCCGCCACCAAGTCAGCGAAAACCGCGCCTTCGCCGAAGCAGCGCGCAACGGTTCCGCGAAGGACTGGGACAGCGGTCAGCTTGGCGAAGACCCGTACGCCGCGTACGCGGCATCAGTGACCGACTACCTCGCCGCGTACGGCGAAGCCGACGTCGCGGAACGCCAGATCGCCATCAACACCTTCGGCACCTTCCCCGGCACAGTCGCGATCGCGATGCACCTCGTCGACACCGTCGCGCACGGCTGGGACCTGGCCAAGACCCTCGACGTCGCGTACGGCCCGGTGCCGGAGGCGGTGCACGCCGCATTGCAGTTCGCGCTGATGATCCCGACCGACCCGAAGGAACGCGTCGAGCGCGGAACCTTCGCGCCGGTAGTGCCGGTCAGCACCGACGAAAGCGAGCTGGACCAGTTCCTCGGCTTGCTGGGCCGCGACCCGGAATGGCGGGTCAGCTGACCTTGTCCGCCGGAGCCGACCAGGTGTCGCAGGCGGACGGGCCGGCTCCGGTGTAGCCCGCCTTCGCCCAGGCCAACTGGTTCGCGCGGGTGCCGTGGTCGCCGCTGTCGTCGGCGCGGCCGTAGTCGGCGACGGCGGCGTTCGCGGTGGCCCGGCTGATCGACCCGCGGTCCGCCGCGGCGTTGAGGAACAGCGCGCCGAAGCAGTTGGCCTGCAGCTCGATCCGGCGCACGACGGCCTTGTCCGCGTCGCTGGTCGGCTCCGGCGAACCCATCTCGGCGCTCGCCGCGTCGAGGATGCCGCTCTCGCGCTGGACGTGGTGGCCGTACTCGTGCGCGAGCGTCGCCAGGTGCCGGGCCCGGCTCAGCCCGGCGTCCGACAGCATCCAGTCGGTGGGCGCGTAGATCGTGGCGTCGCCGCCGCAGTAGTACGCGACCGCTTCGTCGCGGGACGGCGCGTTGCCGCAGGCGCTGGTCTTCGGCAGCGTGACCGACACCTTGACCGGCAGGTTCGGCTCGTCCGCTTTGTCCAGCGCGGGCTGCCACGCCTGTTTCAGGCAGCCGACCAGCGCGGTGTAGAAGGTCTTGAGCTGCTCCGCGTCCCGGCTCAGCTCCGGCAGATCGCACGATACCCGGCCGAGCGCGACGCCCTCGGCCAGCAACGGATTGCCGCTGAGCTTGCGCACCGGTTTGGCGTCCTGGCGGTCCGGCATCGCGTCGGAGTCCGGGGCCGCGATCGCGTGCCCGGACACCTCGTGCGGCACCACGGCCATCAAGGCGAGCGTGACCGCGACGATCGCGACCGCGGCGACGGCGCCCAGCGCTTTGCCCGCCTTCCGGCGCGGCGGAGCCTGCACTGGCGGCGGGGGCCACGGGCCCCCGGCGTAATACGTCATTCCTCCCCCTCCCGACCAGCATACGGAGACCGCGAGCCGCCCTGGATCACGAAACGGGAACGCCGGGCTCCTGGCCTGATCCGCGACAGGCAGCGAGACTGGACGCTATGACTGTCGAAGATCCGTACCTGTGGCTGGAAGACGTGACGGGCGACGAGGCGCTCGAATGGGTCCGTTCGCGCAACGCGGAGACGCTGGACGTGCTCACCGCGAGCGAGAGGTTCGGGCAGCTGCGGGACTCGATCCGCGAGGTGCTCGACGCGGGCGGCCGGATCCCGTACGTCGCGCGCCGGGGGACGCGCTACTACAACTTCTGGCAGGACGCCGAGCACCCGCGCGGGCTGTGGAGGCGCACCACGCTGGAGCAGTACCGCACCGGCGAACCGGACTGGGAGATCCTGCTCGACGTCGACGCGCTCGCCGCGGCCGAGGACGAGAACTGGGTCTGGAAGGGCGCCGCGGTGCTGCGTCCCGGCCACCGGCTCGGCCTGGTCCAGCTCTCGCGCGGCGGCGCGGACGCGACCGTCGTCCGCGAGTTCGACCTCGACGCGCACGAGTTCGTGGCGGACGGCTACACCCTGCCCGAGGCGAAGCACCGGATCGGGTGGATCGACGCCGACCGGGTGTACATCGGAACCGACTTCGGCCCGGGCTCGCTCACCACGTCCGGCTATCCGCGGCTGGTGAAGGAATGGCGGCGCGGCACCCCGCTCGAAGACGCGGTGCTCGTCGCCGAGGGCAAGCCGGACGACGTCGCGGTGATGGCGGTCCACGACCCGACCGAGGGCTTCGAACGCGATTTCGTGCGCCGCGCGATCGACTTCTACCGCACCGAGTACTTCGAGCGGACGCCGTCCGGATTGACCAAACTGGACCTGCCCGAAGACGTCGAGGTGTCCACGCACCGCGAGTGGCTGCTCGTGCACCCGCGCAGCGCGTGGACCGTCGGCGGCGCCGAGCATCCGGCGGGCACGCTGCTCGCGATCAACTACGACGCGTTCAAGTCGGGCGACCGTGACTTCACCGCACTGTTCACCCCGGACGCGCACACGTCGCTGGACTACTACACGTGGACCCGCAACCATCTCCTGCTCGCGACGCTGCACGACGTCAAGTCCGAGCTGCGCGTGCTGACGCCGGGCCCGGACGGCTGGGGCGAGGCGGAACTGGGCGGTGCGCCGGAATTCGGCAGCGCGCAGATCGTCGACACCGAACCGGACGTCGACGACGAATACCTGGTGGATTCCTCCAGCTACGTCCAGCCGTCCACGCTCACCCGCGGCGTCGTCGGCGGCGTCGTCGAGGTGCTGAAGCAGGCGCCGGAGTTCTTCGACGCGACCGGGATGGAGGTCAGCCAGTACTTCGCGACGTCGGACGACGGCACGAGGATCCCGTACTTCGTGGTCCGCCCGCCGGGCGCGGAAAACGGCCCCACGCTGCTGTACGGCTATGGCGGTTTCGAGGTTTCGCTGACCCCGTCGTACGGCGGGGTGGTCGGCCGGTCCTGGCTGTCGCGCGGCGGCACGTACGTGGTCGCGAACATCCGCGGCGGCGGCGAGTACGGCCCGGAATGGCACATGCAGGCGGTGAAGGAGAACCGGCACAAGGCGTACGAGGACTTCGCCGCGGTCGCGCGCGATCTCGTCGCACGGGGCATCACGACGAAGGAACGGCTCGGCATCCAGGGCGGCAGCAACGGCGGACTGCTGATGGGCGTCATGCTCACCCGCTACCCGGAGCTGTTCAGCGCGATCGTGTGCCAGGTGCCGCTGCTCGACATGAAGCGCTACCACCTGTTGCCGGCCGGGGCCTCGTGGATGGCCGAATGGGGCGACCCGGACGTCCCGGAAGAGTGGGAGTACATCTCGAAATACTCGCCGTACCACAACGTTTCGGCGGACGTCGGCTATCCGCCGATCCTCTTCGTGACCTCGACGCGCGACGACCGCGTGCACCCCGGGCACGCGCGCAAGATGGTCGCCCGGATGCGCGAGCAGGGTCACGACGTGGAGTACTTCGAGAACATCGAAGGCGGCCACGGAGCGGCGGCGGACAACGAACAGCTCGCGTTCCGTTCGGCGGTCGCGTACGAATTCCTCTGGTCGAAGCTTTCCTAGACCAGTCCCCGGGGCCGCGCCCGCACGCGCGGCCCCGGGCGTACCGACGGTCCTCTGTGGACGTCCGCAAGCGCTCGTTCGAACTGAGCCCAGGCGTCGGTGACGAACGCGAGCCACGGCGTACCGAGCCGCCGCAACGCACGTCCGTGGCCGACTAGTACGCCGCCGGTTTCCAGCACCGCCTTGGCTCGCCACTTCACCGAGGCCGCGATTCTCTGCCGCCGCAACCGGTCCACGTGATAGCCGAGCCGCCGTTCCAGCCCGGCGAACACGCGTGCGGCAACCTCCACGGTGACCGGATCGCGGGTGCCATCTCGCAACGCACGGTAGTAGCCGAGCGCGAGAACGTCCGAGATCAGCTGGCTCATCACATCGCTTCTCCCCGGTTTGCTCGCGGTTTCGAGCAACCGGGCGACCAGCCGCTGGTCTTCCGCGGTCAGCTCGTCCGGTGCCTGCTGGAACCGCCGGACGCTGCGCGCCACCACCGGATCCAGCCGCACCCCGCTCCCCCACGCCGGCTGCGGCCGGACCTTCCGCCGCCGCGCCTCCGCCTCGAACACCGCACTCCAGTCCACGCGGTCATGCTGCCGCCTGGATGTGCCGTTGCGGAGTGGAGGTTGTGGAGATTCGGTGGAGCTACGGGACGTACAACGCGGCGGCGGCCCAGTCGAACACTTTCGGGTCGCCCAGACCGGATTCAGTGAGCCAGCGGGCCGCCTGATGGGCAGCGTCCTCGCTCTCGATCAGCCCGTGCCGTCCGGGCACAACGCCGGTGGCCGCGCGGACGTCGTCGACCAGGCCGTCGAGGCAGCGCCAGGTGTGCCAGAGCCCGCCGTCGTAACCGACCAGCTCGAAGCCGAGCAACTCGCCGGACGTGCTCGCGCCTTCCTCGATCCGCCCGACAACGGCGCTGGTCTCGCGAGTCCAGCCGTCCGCGATGATTTCGCGGACGATCGGCTCGGCTTCGTCCGGAAGGAAGCCGACTTCGAGCACGTCAAGCCCGGTTTGCCGAGCGAGGGAGAGATCGCGGAACCAGTCGTCGTGCACCTCGGCGACGCACTCGCTGATCGACACGAGTTCGCCGGTCCGCCGCACAGCGCGGTAGCCCGCCGAAACAAGAGTCACGATCGCTAGTTTCCTCCCCGGTTCGCCCAGATCGTCCGCCGGATCCAGTCGGCGTACGCGGGCACGCTGCTGTATAGCCCCGGACCGCCCGCACAAGCCGAACGCGCGCTGCCCGGCCCCGAAGTCACTCCGATCAGCTCCCATCGCCCACCAGCTCCGCGCCGGACCTGCGGACCGCCGGAATCGCCGATGCACGCCATCGCTTCCGGCCTCGGGCTGACCGTGCACAACCGCGTCCGACCCGCATAACCTGGGCCGCATTCGGATTCCGCGCCGCGTCGAACGTCCAGTTCCTGCAATCGTTCCGGGAACCGGGCCTTCGTGAAGTCGTAGGTGTCCACGGTGGTGCCGAACCCGAGCAGCCGCGTCGGCGTACCGGGCGCACCCGGCCGGGACGCCAGCCGGATCGGCTTCTCGGCGACAGGACGGTCCAGCTTGACCAACGCGACGTCGTTGCGGTTGAAGGGAATGGTCTCGCTCTGCAGCGCGTAGCCCGGATGCGTGATCACCTGCGCGATCCGCCGGACGGTCCCGCCGGAATGCTGCCGCTCGCTGCCGATCCGGACGGTGCCGTCCGGGGTCACGAGGTTCGAGTCCACGCAGTGCCCCGCGGTCACCACCCACTGCGGGTCGATCAGCGAAGCACCGCACACACCGCGGTCGCCGGTCTGGCTGACTGTCTCCGGTATGGCCGCCATGAACGGGTAGCGCTGCGTCGAATCGCCGCCCTTCACGATCGCCTCGGCAGTGCCGGTCGAGAACAAGGCGGTGCACACCGCGGCGGCCATCGTCACGGCGACCGCCCGGCGGCCAGCAGACTTGATCACGGATAAGTCCTTTCGTTCGCTTCCGGTCAGCCTGCCCGGCCAAGATCATCCGAACCATGCGGACAGCCGGTCTCTCCGCGGTAGGGCCTGCCCCCACGCTTGTCTCTGTACCTACTAGTATGTACGCTGAGCTCATGTCCACCAGAGACCAGCTCATCGCGAGCACCCAGGACCTGTTGTGGGAGCGGGGGTACGTCGGCACCAGCCCGAAGGCGATCCAACAGCGCGCCGGGGCCGGGCAGGGCAGCATGTACCACCACTTCACCGGCAAGGCCGACCTGGCGCTCGCCGCGATCCGGCAGAACGCCGACGATCTGCGCGCCTCCGCCGAGACCGCGTTCGCCCAGGGCACGACCGCGGTCGAACGCGTCTCCGCCTACCTGCTGCGCGAACGAGACGTCCTGCGCGGCTGCCCGGTCGGCCGGCTGGCACTGGATCCCGAGATCGTCACGAACCCGGAATTGCGCGCACCGCTGGAAGAAACGTTCGACTGGCTCCGCGGCCGTCTCGCCGAAGTGCTCGCCGAAGGTGCCGCGAACGGCGAACTGCCCAGCGATCTCGACCCAGCCGCGACGGCAACCACACTGGTCGCGGTGCTGCAAGGCGGGTACGTCCTGGCCCGATCATCCGGCACGGCGGAGCCGTTCGACCAGGCAATTCGCGGAGCACTCGCCCTCCTCGGCCGGCGGTGACGCCGATGTACGCGATGCAGTACGAGATCGACCTGCCCACCGGATACGACATCGAACACCGAGTCGCCACCCGAGGCCATCGCACCGACGCCTTCCCCGGACTGGGGCTCAAGGCATATCTGGTACGCGACAACCAGTACGCGCCGTTCTACCTCTGGACCGACACCGCCGGAATGAGCCAATTCCTCTGGGGCGGCGGCGGATTCGACGGCATAGTCCAGGATTTCGGCCGACCGCCAGTGCAGCACTGGACCGGCGCAAGCTGCCTGCCTGGTCCGGCGCGGGCAACCTCCCCGAACTTCGCGACCAAACGCGTACGCCCGCTGCCGTCCTCTGGCGGAATCGAACGCGAACTAGCCGAACTCGCGCAACAGTCCCAAAACCCGGCTGTGCACACCACCGCACTGGCCATCGACCCACGTCGATGGGAAGCCGTGCGCTTCACCCTCTGGACCGCCAGCCCGGATGAGGACACCGACGTCCGCTATCGGGTTCTTCACATTTCCCAACCAAATCTCGACCAGTTGAGCTGAAAGGCCACCCCATGCCGCTCGTCCGCATCGACGTGCTGTCCGCACCCAACGCCGACCGCCTCCCCGCCATCGGCGAAGCCGTGCACCAGGCGATGACCGAAACCATCGACGTCCCCGTCGACGACCGGTTCCAGATCCTGAACAGCCACGCCGCCGACCGCTTGCGCTACGACCCCGACTACTTCGGCGTCCACCGCGACGACGACATCGTGTACATCGCCATCACGTTGCGCGCCGGGCGCACGAACGACCAGAAAACCGCGCTGTACCGGCGAGCGACGGAACTCATCGCCGAGTCGACGGGGATCGAGCCGAGGAATGTGTTCTTCAGCCTGACGGAAAACCATGAGGTGGACTGGTCGTTCGGCGAGGGGGTCGCGCAGATGCTGCCGTCAGCGCCCTGAAAGCGGTGGCCTGATCAAGCATTCTCGGTCCAGTAACGCTGAACCCTGGCCACCGCCTCGTCCTTGCTCATCCCGGCCACCTCAGACTCTTCGAGCCCCACGCGCCGGAGCAGCAGGTACACGAGATCGGCGGGCAGGGCCTCGGCTGGTGGCTGAGGTGTCCCGCGAGCCGGTTTGACGCCGTCCTGCACGCAGGACCAGAAAGCTGGTTCCCCGACATCAAGCTGGTCGCGGAGAATGTGCTTCCACAGGCCCGGTCCGTAACCGCTGCGGTCCACCGGACGCGAGACGCGGGTACGCAGAATCCGGCCGTCGACAAGATCTAGTTCGTACGTGACGTGATGCGTTCCCGTTCGCCCGCGAGCGTCGCGCACTCTGCGCCATTCTTCGACCTTGCAGAACGTCTCGTGGTCGTCGCGGGTCGGCTGGGGCCAGGAAGTCATTGCGCGGCACCGACAAGCCAGTCGCGCAGCTGCGCGTCGTCGCTGAAGCTGATCAGCTGCACCAGCCCCCAGTTGTCCCGGTGGTTCGGAGCGTTCAGCAAACGCTCCTGCCAATCCTGCGCGTACTCCCGCAGGGCGTCGACCATTTCGTCGACCGCCTCGTCGAACGACGCGCCGTCCGCGGACACTGGCAGCCCCGGGATGAACACCGACCAGCCGCCGGCTTCGGGCACGACTTGAGCGTGCGACGGAACGACCGTCGCGAGGACGTGGCGCAGGCGCACGACATCCACCACGGCGGTCGTCGCGGAATCGCGCCGAACTGTCGCGACGAGCCCTTTCTCAGCGGCGTCCAGCAAATCCTTCAAATGTGCACGCGCATCGGTGTAGGTGTCGTAGTGCACTGCGGACATGTCAGCCTCCCAGGCGGTCCCCACCAGCATGCCTCCCGGAAGCAAGTACGTCAAGTACGTGACGTACTTGAGAGGTCAGCGCAGCTGTCAGCAGACAAAAATCGGGGCTGGGGCAGCACCTGCTGCCCCAGCCCCGACCAGTCGTTCAGCTGGCGAAGAAACGCTTAGCTGCAGCCGGAAGTGGCCCCGCAGCCCTCGCAGGCGTAGCACGATCCGGCGGGCCGCATTTTCGTTCCGCAGGTCATGCAGAGCGGGGCGTCGGCGGCCTTGCCGAGGTGCAGTTCCATCAGTTCGGCCGTGCTGTGCGCGTCACGCGACGAAGTGTCCGTTGTGGACTCTCCCGCGCGGGCGGGCGACGAGTCCACGCTGCTGCGCAGCGCCTCGATCTCGAGGTTCTGCCCGCCGTAGTTCGCCTCGACCTCCGCCGAGCGTTCGTCCGCGGTGAAAATGCCCAGCTGGGCCCGCTTTTCGTACGGCAGGTAGTCGAGTGCCAAACGGCGGAACAGGTAGTCCATGACGCTCGTGGCGATCCGGATGTCCGGGTCGTCGGTCATGCCCGCCGGTTCGAAGCGCAGGTTCGAGAACTTCGAGACGTAGAACTCGAGCGGGATGCCGTGCTGCAGGCCGACCGAGATCGACATCGAGAAGGCGTCCATCACGCCGGACAGGGTGGAGCCTTGCTTGCCCAGCTTCACGAAGATCTCGCCGAGACCGTCGTCCGGGTACGAACCCGCGTGCAGGTAGCCCTCGGCGCCGCCGACGGTGAACGACACCGTCTGGCTCGGGCGCTTCTTCGGCAGGCGGCGGCGCACCGGGCGGTACTCGACGACCTTCTCCGGCTCGGTCTCGGCCGCGGCTTCCTTCTTCTTGCCCGTGGACAGCGGCTGGCCGACCTTGCAGTTGTCGCGGTAGATCGCGAGCGCCTTGAGGCCGAGTTTCCAGCCCTGGAAGTAAATCTCCTCGACGTCCTCGACGGTCGCCGACTCCGGCATGTTGACCGTCTTCGAGATCGCGCCCGAGATGAACGGCTGCACCGCGGCCATCATCCGCACGTGGCCCATCGGCGCGATGGACCGGTCGCCGACCGCGCAGTCGAACACCTCGTAGTGCTCGGGGCGCAGGCCCGGCGCGTCGACCACGTGGCCGTGCTCCGCGACGTACTCGACGATCGCCTCGACCTGCTCGGCCTGGTAGCCCAGCACCTGCAGCGCGCGCGGCACGGTCTGGTTCACGATCTGCATGGACCCGCCGCCGACGAGCTTCTTGAACTTCACCAGCGAGAAGTCCGGCTCGATGCCGGTGGTGTCGCAGTCCATCATGAAGCCGATGGTGCCGGTGGGCGCGAGCACCGAAGCCTGCGCGTTGCGCCAGCCGTCGCGAGTGCCGAGCTCGATGCCCTGCTGCCATTCCTGCGACGCGAGCGCGCGAACTGCCGCGTCGTTGCTGTGATAAGTGCGGACAAGCTCGTTGGCCGCGGCGTGCTTGCGCATGACGCGCTGGTGCGCCTCGGCGTTGCGGGCGTAGCCCTCGTACGGTCCGACGACGCCGGCCAGCTCGGCCGAGCGACGGTAGGACACGCCGGTCATCAGGGACGTGATCGCGGCGGCGAGCGCGCGGCCGCCCTCGGAGTCGTACGCGTGGCCCAGCGCCATCAGCAGCGCGCCGAGGTTGGCGTAGCCGATGCCGAGCTGGCGGAACTTGCGCGTGGTGTCGGCGATCGGCTCGGTCGGGAAGTCGGCGAAGCAGATCGAGACGTCCATCGCGGTGATGACGAACTCGACGGCCTTCGCGAACAACGGCGCGTCGAACGTGCCCTCGTCGGACACGAACTTCAGCAGGTTGAGCGACGCGAGGTTGCAGCTCGAGTTGTCGAGGTGCATGTACTCGCTGCACGGGTTGGACGCCGTGATCCGGCCCGATTCGGGGCAGGTGTGCCAGTCGTTGATCGTGCTGTCGTACTGGATGCCCGGGTCGGCGCATTCCCACGCCGCTTGAGCCATGCCGCGGAACAGCTTCTTCCCGTCGGTGCGGTCGATGACCTCGCCGGTGAGCCGGGCGCGCAGGCCGAAGTCCGTGCCGTTCTCGACGGCGTGCATGAACTCGTCGGAGACGCGGACCGAGTTGTTCGCGTTCTGGTACTGCACGGAGGAGATGTCGGAGCCGGAGAGGTCCATGTCGAACCCGGCGTCGCGGAGGACCTTGATCTTTTCCTCTTCGCGCGCCTTGGTCTGGATGAACTCCTCGATGTCCGGGTGGTCGACGTCGAGCACGACCATCTTCGCCGCGCGCCGGGTGGCCCCGCCGGACTTGATGGTGCCCGCGGACGCGTCGGCGCCGCGCATGAACGAGACCGGGCCGGACGCGGTGCCGCCGGAGGTGAGCAGTTCCTTCGAGGACCGGATCCGCGAGAGGTTGAGGCCCGCGCCGGAACCGCCCTTGAAGATCAGGCCTTCCTCGCGGTACCAGTTGAGGATCGACTCCATCGTGTCGTCGACGGCGAGGATGAAGCAGGCGGACACCTGCTGCTTCGAGGACGTGCCGACGTTGAACCACACCGGGGAGTTGAAGCTGAAGACCTGGTGCAGCAGCATCCAGGTGAGCTCGTGCTCGAAGATCTCGAGGTCGGACGGACCGGCGAAGTAGTCGTGCTCGGCGGCGGCCTTCACGTAGGTGCGCACCACGCGGTCGATGAGCTGCTTGAGGCTGCTCTCGCGCTGCGGGCTGCCGACCGCCCCGCGGAAGTACTTGCTGGTGACGATGTTGGTGGCGTTGACCGACCAGAACCCGGGGAATTCGACCCCGCGCTGCTCGAAGTTCACGCTGCCGTCGCGCCAGTTCGTCATGACGACGTCGCGGGTCTCCCACGCGACCTCGTCGTAGGGGTGGGTCCCCTCGGTGGTGAAGACCCGCCGGACGGTGAGGCCCTTGTTCGGCTTCTTGTTCTGTCCGGCCGCCGCGCCGGTTCCCACGGTTTCGGTCATGCGGTCCTGTCCCTCGCTCCCCGCGACCCGGTGACGGCTCAGTCGTCGCCGGCGCGCTCGCCTTCCTGGTCCTCCGCAGTTCCCGCCATGGCTTTCCGCAGGTCCGAGATCTCCTTCTCGAAGTCCTCGACCGAGGAGAAGGAGCGGTAGACGCTGGCGAACCGGAGATACGCGACGCCGTCCAGTTCCCGCAGCGGGCCGAGGATGGCGAGGCCGACCTCGTGGCTGGGGATCTCGGCCAGACCGGCGGAACGGATCGACTCCTCCACGCGCTGCGCGAGCTTCTGCAGCGCGTCGTCGTCGACCGGACGGCCCTGGCAGGCCCTCCGCACGCCGTTGACCACCTTGTCCCGGCTGAACTGCTCGGTGGCGCCGGACCGTTTGACCACGGCCAGCACCATCGTCTCCGACGTGGTGAAACGCCGGCCGCACTCGGCGCACGAACGCCGCCGCCGGATCGCCTGTCCCTCGTCCACCTCTCGGGAGTCGACGACCCGAGAGTCCGCATGCCGGCAGAACGGGCACCTCATCCGCCGATCACCTTCCCCTCCGCGCCGGTCGATTCCTGTCCCAACCGGCCCCTGCCGCCACGCTACGGCCTGGACCGCGGTCACCGCGCGCGACCCCGCGCCTGGTGATCGACTTGTGGACACCCGGTGGGCAACTGCCGGCCGGCTGTGGACAACTGCCGCCAGTCTACCCCTACCTGTGGACCAACTACAGCGGTGTAACTACTAGATATAGGGGTAGACCATAGATCGCCTCCGGGGCGGGCGCAAGAAACCCGAGAGGGTGAAAGACCGGTTGCGCAAGATGCGACCGGGTGGTTTCCGACAGTCATCATCCGGCAGAACCCGATCCTTCGCCCGCTTCCCCTGCCGAACCGGCGCCGGACCAGGCGACCGGCACGGTGAGCGGCATGCCGGGCAGCAGCGCGGTGTCGTCGAGGTTGTTGAGCTCCTTGATGCGTTCGACGACCGCGCTCTGGTCGGCGTTCGGCGCGAACCGGGCGGCGAGCGCGCCGAGCGAATCGCCGGGCTGCACGGAAACGGACGCGGTCCGCGACGGCACCGGGCCGCTGGACACGCCCGAGCCGAAAACGCCGAGCCCGGTGACGATCAGGCAGGCCGCGAAGGCGATCGCGAACAGCCACGGCCACCGCACCGCCGGCCGGGTCGCGGTCTGGCAGGCCACGCCGCCGCGCCGTCCGGCGACGACCCGCGCCCGGGACGGCGGCCGCAACGGCTCGCCGCGCCGCTCGCGCGCGGTACGACCGGGGTTGGCCGGGACGGCGGCGGGAATGTGCCGGACCGCGGTGCGACCGCGAACCTCGCGGGCAGGCGCTTCTTCGATTTCGACGGCCGACCGGGTCGACGTCTGGAATCCGGCTCGCTCAGCGGACCGAGCCGCAGCGCGACCGCGCGCCTCACGGGGCTTGCGGGCAGGAGCTTCTTCAGTTTCGACGGCCGACCGGATCGACGTCTGGAATCCGGCTCGCTCAGCGGACCGGACAGCGGTGGCGGAGCGCAGCTCGGCTGCGGTTGCCCGCGCGCTTCGCTCGAGCGAGGGCGAGAACCTGGAAGATTCCGCGGCCGACCGCGCACCGACCCGCCCGAGAACCTCGCTCGCATCTCGCTCGAGGGGCATCGGCTCGGCCGAGGACACGAACTCAGCGGGCGCGTCCGCCGACCGCGCACCGGCGCGCCGGGAGGCACCGCCAGGCGCCGACCGTCCGGAGTCAGCCAGTTCGCCACCCGCGAGCCCGGCTTCTGCCGCCGCTTGCCGGGCGCGCCGCCGCCCGGGCTCGCCGCGCGAACCTCCCCGGGACTCGCCGCCCCGGCTCCGCCGCGAGTCGCCGCGACCCGCTTCGCCGCGAGAACCCTCGGCGGACCGGTCCGAAGCAGGACCGCGCCGGGCACCCGTCCGGCCGCGAAGCTCCACTACCTCGCCAGAACCTCCCGCCGGGCTCGGATCAGCGCCCGTTCCGGCTTCGATCTCCTCCGGAACACCATCCTTTCGGGTGGCATCGACGCTCTTCGCGCGCCGCCGTGACCGGCGCGCCGGACCGCCGGACCCGGGCGTCCGCCGGGACGGGACAGCCCCATCCGACGCACCGCCGCCCTCGGCGGGGCAGTCGGCGGGGACGGGCCGAAGCGGGCGGACGAGCCCGCGATCTGCCAGGATCGACATGACGGAACCTCCTCGTGACCTGCGGATCCGTCCGGTCCGGGCCGTACACCTGCGCCGCAGCGGTCCAGATCGAACAGGCGTTCTATCGAACGTCCGTGCGAAGGTCTACCACCCCGCACCGACAAAATCGAGAGGACACGGCGTGTCGATCGAACAGATGTTTGAAATCGTCGCGCGCGGTGGCTAACGTCGGTGACCAGGACATCTGCCGGACCGGCTCCGGCGGGTGCCGCCGGACGGGCGTTCGCGGAAAACGCGGATCCCGGACCGGCGCACGCGGACACGCGCGGGACGCCGACACGGCGGCCGCGGGACGGCTGGAGGCGACGCAGCGTTGGAGAAGGACACGGTGAAGGGCACCGCGGCGAAAGGGGCCAAAGCGGCCTCGCGAGGCAAGGCGTCCGCACGATCCGCGCGCGAATCCGGCCACGAGAGCACGGGGAAGGTGAGCGCCATGCCGGAGGTGTACGACGTGGACGAGACGCTGACCGTCCGCCAGCAGCAAGTGCTCGACGTCATCCGCACGTGGGTGAGCCGCTTCGGCTACCCGCCGAGCGTGCGCGAGATCGGCGAGGCGGTGGGGCTCACGTCCACGTCGTCGGTGTCGCACCAGCTGCGCGCGTTGCAGCGCAAGGGTTATCTGCGCCGTGACGCCAACCGGCCGCGCGCGGTGGGCGTGCTCGCGTCCACGGACGACAACCCGATGGGCATCGAGATGGACCAGCAGCCGTCCGTGCCGAAGGCGGCGTACGTGCCTCTGGTCGGACGGATCGCGGCGGGCGGTCCGGTGCTCGCCGAGCAGGCCGTCGAGGACGTTTTCCCGCTGCCGCGCGAAATCGTCGGCGAGGGCGAGCTGTTCCTGTTGAGCGTCACCGGCGATTCGATGGTCGACGCGGCCATCACCGACGGCGACTGGGTCGTCGTCCGGCAGCAGCCCGCCGCGGAGAACGGGGACATCGTCGCCGCGATGATCGACGGCGAGGCGACGGTAAAGACGTTCAAGCGCAAGGACGGGCACGTGTGGCTGATGCCGCACAACGACGCGTACGAGCCCATTCCCGGCGACGACGCGTCGATCCTGGGCAAGGTCGTGGCGGTTCTGCGCCGTCTTTGAGTCGTGGTTCGCTCCCCTGCCCTGAGGCCTAGGCCCCGGGGCGGGGGTGCGAGCAACGCAGGATGCGGACTTTGCCGACGGCCGTGGTGTTGCGCCGGGTCAGAAGCGGCGGCACGTCAGGAGACGCAGCGCGCCAGTGGCACCGGCGCGCTGGGAACAGCGCTGCGTCACTGGCAGCACCACGCTGAAACTGGTCCTGCGCCAGTGGCAGCGCCGCGCTAGGAGTGAGCGGCACCGCGTCAGTGGCAGGGCGACGCCAGAAATGGTGCCGCGCCAGAAACGGTGCCGTGCCAGCGACAGCGCCACCTCAGGAGCGAGCGGCACCGCGCCAATGGCAGCCGCGCGTCAGGAACGGTGCCGCGTCAGGAGCGCCATTGCGCCAGTGACAGCACCACGCCAAGAGCGAGCGGCAACGCATCAGTGGCAGCCGCACGCCAGGAACGGTGCCGTGCCAGGAGTGACGGCGCGCCAAGAGCAGTTGATCAGGAGCGGCGACGTTTCCTCGCCAGCAGGAACCAGGCGGCGAGAACCACGACCGCGGCGACACCGGCAGCAGGAATGAGCGGGAAACCACCGGCGTCCTCCGCAGCTGGTTGCGGAGTGGCGGCACCGCCGGGTTTCGGCGCGGGCGCGTTCGGAGTGACCAAGGCCGTCGCGTTTTTGACCGCGCGGATGGGTTCGCCGACGCCTTCGCTCCCGGACAGCAGCGTGCCGTCCGGTTCGAAAGCGATGGCTTCGCCCTGTTTTTCGTTCGGCAGCGGAATCCGCACGGGTTCTCGTTGCAATGCCGCCGCGACGTCGCCGTCCGGGGCCGCGTACAGATATGCGTCCGTGTAGGTCCGCAGGGCGATGACCTTGCCGTCCGCGCTGGTCGCGCCTCCGGTGATCAGCGCCGAACCGAACGAGCCGACCGGACCGCCGGGAGTGTCGGTGCTGCGGACGCGCAGGGTGCCGACCTGCTCCAGTTTCGTCGGGCCGGGAGTCGCTAGCGGAGCCGACGGTTTGTAGACCTTGGAAGTGCCCAGCAGGTCCTTGGTCACCAGGAACGGCGTGCCGGACTGGTCCAGGACAAGGGCTTCGGTGTCGTGCGGACCGTCCGGATAAGTCAGGCGATGCACGACTGCCGCGCCGCCGGACGGTTTCAGCTCCAGCAGGGCGACCGTTTCGCGTTTCGCGCGGTTGTCGCCGGTGTCGGAGAGCCAGAGAGTGCCGTCTTTGCCTCGAGCGAGGTCTTCGACGTCGTACGGGTCCGTCGGATCACTGAGGACGTCCTTGACCTGGCATTTCCGGTCCAGGACGAAGACCTGCACCTTGGTGCCGCCGTCGTTGATGGCGTACCAATGCTCGCCGTCGGATCCCAGGCCGGACAGTTCGTTGAGGCGCTTGTCCGTGATCTGGCACAGCGTCTCCGGCGCAGGAGCAGGAGCCGCCGCAGCCGGGACAGCGCCCGCGAGCATCAGGACAGCCGTCAGTACCAGGACGACCCGCACCACTTCACCTCCGTAGCGCACGACCCGCGCGGGCCGTGCACTACGGAAGACGTTCAGAGCGCCGAGGCGTTGGTCTCGAACGCCCGCAGAGCCGCGGCGAGGTCCGGCCGGACCCGCACCTGCAGGCGCGTGCCGTCGGCGACGTGCTCCTCTTCCAGCACCTCGCCCTCCGCGTGCGCCCGCGACACGAGCTCGCCCCGCGCATACGGGACCAGCACGTCGATCACCGTTTCCGCGCGCGGCAGCCGCTCGGCCAGCACCTCGGCCAGGTCGGCCACGCCCGAACCGGTGCGCGCGGAGATCTGCACCGAACCGGCCAGCGCGTGCCGCAGCCGGGCCAGGGTGACCGCGTCGGCCGCGTCGGCCTTGTTGATCACCAGCAGTTCCGGCGGAAGCGGTTCCTTGCGGCTGCGGGTGATCTCGGCGAGCACCTCGCGCACCGCGTTGACCTGGTCCTCCGGTGCCGGGTCGGAGCCGTCCACGACGTGCAGGAGCAGGTCGGCGTCAGCCGCCTCCTCCAGCGTCGAGCGGAACGCGTCCACCAGCTGGTGCGGCAGGTGCCGCACGAACCCGACGGTGTCGGTGAGGGTGAACGTGCGCCCGTCGGCCGTCTGCGCCCGGCGCGTGGTCGGGTCCAGGGTGGCGAACAGCGCGTCCTCCACCAGCACCCCGGCCCCGGTCAGGGCGTTGAGCAGGCTCGACTTGCCGGCGTTGGTGTAGCCGACGATCGCCACGCTCGGCACCTCGTTGGCCACGCGCTTGCCGCGCTTGGTCTCGCGGATGGTGTCCATCGCGGCGATCTCCCGGCGCAGCTTCGCCACGCGCTTGCTGATCCGCCGCCGGTCCGTCTCCAGCTTCGTCTCACCAGGCCCGCGCAGGCCCACGCCGCCGTTCGCGCCGCCCGCGCGGCCACCGGCCTGCCGGGACAGCGCCGAACCCCACCCGCGAAGCCGCGGGACGAGGTACTGCAGCTGGGCCAGCTCGACCTGCGCCTTGCCCTCCTTGGAGCGGGCGTGCTGGGCGAAGATGTCGAGGATCAGGGCGGTCCGGTCGATCACCTTGACCTTGACCTTCTCCTCCAGCTGGCGCAGCTGGCCGGGCGAAAGCTCGCCGTCGCAGATCACCGTGTCGGCGCCGGTCGCCACGACGATGTCGCGCAGCTCGCGCACCTTGCCGGAGCCGACATACGTCGCCGGGTCGGGCTTCTGCCGCCGCTGGACGATGCCTTCGAGCACTTCCGAGCCCGCCGTCTCGGCCAGTCGCGCCAGTTCGGCCAGCGACGCCTCGGACTGCTGGGCGGTGCCTTCAGTCCACACGCCGACCAGCACAACGCGCTCCAGCCGAAGCTGCCGGTACTCGACCTCGGTGATGTCCTCGAGCTCGGTGGACAGACCCGCGACCCGGCGCAGCGACGCGCGGTCCTCGAGCTCCATCTCCCCGACCGAGGGGTCGTAGGGGTCGTTGTCGTCGTAAAAGTCTTCGTGTGTCTGTTCTGTCATCGTGCCTCCATGGTCCCACGTTTCGGCGCGGGAGCCGAACGGATTACCTGCTGGGATAAACCGAGACGTACACGGCGGTGCGTTTCGCGGCCGGATCCCGGGGCCTGGCCGCGAATTCCTCGAGCAGCCCGTCGAGCCGCCGCTTGAACTCCGCGACCTCCTCCGCGTCCGCCTGGACCACGAGCCGGGTCGTCTCCGTCTCCGCCAGGTCGGCGTCGGCCATCTCGGCCAGATAGGCCTCGAGCATGGCCTCGTTGACCACGACGGGGTCCGCGCCGCCGTAGTCCAGCTGCCAGGAAAGCCCGGTGGACAGGTACGGGATCTCCTTCGCTCCGCGCGCGCCGCGCCGCGGTTCCTGCGGGACGAGAAAACCGGCGTCGACCAGCCGTCGCACGTGGTGCAGCGTGGTCGCCGGGTCACGGCTCAGCCGCGCCGCCAGCTCCTTGTTCGTCATCGCCTCGAAAGAGGTCAACCGGATGATGCGCAGCCGTATTCCGGAGGCGAGCGCGGCGACTTCGGCTTCGGTGGAAGGACGTCGTTTCAGCGGCACCCGCGCAGCCTAAACAAAGTGATTGACTCTTTCCAATCACTGGACAACACTCGATCGGGTGCGTCGAGACTCGTTGTTCTTCCACGCCGACTTCCGCAGGCTGTGGGCCGGGGACACGGCGAGCCAGCTGGGGATGTTCGTCGGCATCACCGCCATCCCGCTGCTCGCCGCGGTCACGCTGGCCGCCACCCCGTTCGAGATGGGCCTGCTGACCATGGCCGAGACGCTCGGCTTCCTGGTCATCGGCCTGCCGGCGGGCGTCTGGGTGGACCGGATGCGCAAACGGCCGCTCATGCTCGCCGCCGACCTGGCCCGCGGGATCCTGCTGCTCAGCATCCCGTTCGCGTGGTGGGCCGGCGTGCTCACCATGGCGCAGGTGCTGGTGGTCGTGCTGCTCGTCGGGTTCGCGACGGTGTTCTTCGACGTCTCCTACCAGGCGTATCTGCCCGCGCTGGTCGGCCGCGAAAAGCTGCTGGAAGGCAACGCGAAACTGCAGGGCGTGCAGTCGTCGGCGCAGATCGCCGGGCCGAGTCTCGCCGGCGTGCTCGTGCAATTCGCCGGCGCGGCCAGCACGGTCCTGATCACCGGGCTCGGCTATCTCACGTCCGCGCTGTGCCTGTGGCGCATCCGCACCGTCGAAACCCGCCCTGAGCGCGCCGAACACGACCGCTTGATACCGCAGATGCTGGAAGGCCTGCGGTTCGTCGTCTCCGACCGGCCGCTGCGCGCGATCGTCTCCTGCACCGCCACGTCGAACCTGTTCAGCGGAGTGGTGCAGGCCGTCGAGGTGCTGTTCCTGACCCGCACCGCCGGGCTGAAACCGGCCGAGGTCGGCGGGCTCCTCGCGGTGAGCGGCGTCGGCGGCATCGCGGCCGCGCTCTGCGCCGGGCCGATCATCCGGAAGATCGGGCAGGCCCGCTCGATCTGGCTGGTGCCGCTCATGGTGTGGCCGGGCGCGCTGCTGATCCCGTTCGCCGGGCCGGGCTGGCGGATCGCGCTCGCCGGGCTGGGCTTGGCGGCGTTCGGGTTCGGCGTGATCCTCTACAACATCGCGCAGGTCTCCTACCGCCAGGCGATCACCCCGGACCGGCTGCTGGGCCGGATGAACGCGAGCGTCCGGTTCGTCGTCTGGGGAGCGATGCCGCTCGGCGGGCTGCTGGGCGGCGCGCTCGGCGAATGGCTCGGGCTGACCGGCACGCTGTGGGTCGGCTGCGCCGGGGAGGTCGCCGGGACCCTGTGGGTGCTCTGCTCACCGCTGCGGCGCATGCGCGACCTGCCGACTGGCGGGGAAATCGCTGTACCCGCCCCGTAAAGTGCGGGCATGAACGAGAAGATCCCGCACAAAGTCGGCGTCGACGGCCTTGCCGCCAAATGGGTACCGGTGTGGGAACGCGAAGGCGTATACCGGTTCGACCGCGCGCGCCCGGACGTCTACTCGATCGACACGCCGCCGCTGACCGCGAGCGGTTCGCTGCACATCGGGCACGTCTTCTCCTACACGCACACCGACGTTCTCGCGCGCTACCAACGGATGCGCGGCCGCTCGGTCTTCTACCCGGTCGGGTGGGACGACAACGGCCTGCCCACCGAACGCCGCGTGCAGAACCATTTCGGCGTGCGCTGCGAGCCCTCACTGCCTTACGACCCGGCCTTCACTCCGCCGGAAAAGCCCGGCAAGAACGCGCTTCCGGTGTCGCGGCGCAATTTCGTGGAACTGTGCCTTGAGCTGACTGAAACCGACGAGAAGGTGTTCGAGGAGGTCTGGCGGAGCATCGGGCTTTCGGTGGACTGGACGCTGGCGTACCAGACCATCGACCCGGCGACCACGGAGATCTCGCAGCGCGCGTTCCTGCGCAACCTCGCGCGCGGCGAGGCGTACCAATCCGAAGCCCCGACGCTGTGGGACGTCACTTTCCG
This sequence comes from Amycolatopsis sp. NPDC004079, assembly GCF_040610415.1. NCBI lineage: Bacteria > Bacillati > Actinomycetota > Actinomycetes > Pseudonocardiales > Pseudonocardiaceae > Amycolatopsis > Amycolatopsis sp. NPDC004079. The sequence continues at coordinate 78,966 of NZ_JBEXMH010000037.1, forward strand.
CACCGCCGTCGCGCAGGCTGAACTGGAAGACCGCGAACGGCCGGGCGCGTATCACGATCTCGTGTTCACGGCGGATGACGGCGAAGTGCTGATCTCCACGACGCGGCCCGAATTGCTGCCCGCGTGCGTCGCACTCGTCGCGCATCCGGATGACGAGCGGTACCAGGGCCTTTTCGGAAAGACCGTGCGCACGCCGGTGTTCGGCGTCGAGGTGCCGGTGCACGCGCACCATCTCGCCGATCCGGAGAAGGGCACCGGCATCGCGATGGTGTGCACCTTCGGCGACACGACGGACGTCACCTGGTGGCGCGCGCTTCAGCTGGAAACGCGCCCGGTGCTGGGCCGCGACGGCCGGTTCCGCGCCGAGCCGCCGCACGGCGTTCCGGCCGGGGCGTACGAGCCGCTGGCGGGCAAGACTGTCCACACTGGACGCCAGATCGTGGTCGACCTCCTGCGGGAGGCGGGCACGCTGCGCGGCGAGCCGAGGCCGATCACGCATCCGGTGAAGTTCTACGAAAAGGGCGACAAGCCACTGGAAATCGTCACCAGCCGCCAGTGGTATCTGCGCAACGGAGGCCGCGACGACGCGCTGCGCGCGAAACTGCTGGCGCGCGGCGAGGAGCTGAACTGGGTCCCGCCGCACATGCAGGTCCGCTACCGCAGCTGGGTCGAAGGCCTGACCAGCGACTGGCTGGTCAGCCGCCAGCGGTTCTTCGGCGTGCCGATCCCGGTCTGGTACCCGCTGGACGCCGACGGCGAGCCGGACCACGACGCCGTCCTGGTGCCCGCCGACGCGAGCCTGCCGGTGGACCCGAGCACCGACGTTCCGCCGGGCTACGCCGAGGAGCAGCGCGGCGTGCCGGGCGGGTTCGTCGCGGAGGCGGACGTGATGGACACCTGGGCCACGTCGTCGCTGACTCCGCAGATCGCCGGGCGCTGGACCATCGACGACGACCTGTTCCGCCGCGTGTTCCCGTACTCGCTGCGGCCGCAGGCGCACGAGATCATCCGCACCTGGCTGTTCTCGACCGCAGTGCGCGCCGAGCTGGAGGAAGACGTCCTGCCGTGGCGGGACGCGGTGATCTCCGGCTGGGTGCTCGACCCGGACCGCAAGAAGATGTCCAAGTCGGTCGGCAACGTCGTCACCCCGGCGGATCTGCTGGAGCGGCACGGTTCCGACGCGGTGCGCTACTGGGCGGCCAGCGCTCGCCCGGGTGTCGACACGGCGGTCGACGAAGGCCAGATGAAGGTCGGGCGACGGCTGGCGACGAAGCTGTTGAACGTGAGCAAATTCGTGCTCGGCCTCGGGACGCCCGCAGCCGAGTCGGTCGCGACGGAGCCGCTGGACCGGTCCGTGCTCGCCGCGCTGGCGAAGATGATCGAGGAGGCGACAGCCGCCTTCGAAGCGCTCGACCAGGCGCGTGCGTTGCAGGTGACGGAGACGTTCTTCTGGACGTTCTGCGACGACTACGTGGAACTGGTGAAGGGCCGCGCGTACGGCGACCTCGGCGCGGCGGCAGCGGAATCGGCACAGGCGGCGTTGCGGACCGTGCTGTCGGCGTTGGTGCGGATGTTCGCGCCGGTGCTGCCGTTCGCCACAGAAGAGATCTGGTCGTGGTGGCAGGAAGGTTCGGTGCACCAGGCGTCCTGGCCGACCGCGCCTGACATCGACGGCGACAGCACGCTGCTGCCGCTGGCCGGTTCCGTGATCGCTGCCGTGCGCCGGGCCAAGTCCGACGCGAAGGTGTCGATGCGGACCGCCGTCGAGACGCTGTCGGTCACCGCTCCGGCGGACGTGCTCGAAGGCTTCGCCGGAATCGCCGAGGACGTGCGAGTCGCCGGCGTGGTCAACACCGTGGCCACCCAGGAAGGCGAACTCTCGGTGGCGGTGACGATCAGCTGATCAAGCGCCCGCGGCGAGCCACCAGGCTTCGTCCAGCTCGCCGCGGGCCACGATCTCGGCCGGTCCGGACAGCGTCGATTCGCCGCGTCCGACCGTGACCGACACGCGGCCGCCCGGAATGTCCACTGTGGATTCGCCGGCGTCCTTGCCCGCGAGGTGCAGCGCGGCGGCCACCGCGGCGACCGTGCCGGTGCCGCAGGCGCGCGTCTCCCCCACGCCGCGCTCGTGCACGCGCATCCGCAGCGCGCCCTCGGAGAGCACGTTGACGAACTCCAGGTTGACGCCGGTCGGGAACACGTCGTGGTCGAAGTCGGGCTGGTCGCGCAGGTCCAGGCCGGCGATGTCGGTGTCGGTGACCGACACCAGGTGCGGGTTGCCGACGTTCACCGCGACCCCGGAGAACGGCTGCCCGGCCACCACGGTGACCGACGTGCCGGTGATCGCCGCCGGGCCCATCTGGACGGTGACCGAACGGTCCGGGTGCACGACGACCGGCCGGTCGCCCGCGCGGGTGCCGATGACGAACTCGCCGTCCTCGGCCAGCCCGGCGTCGACCAGGTAGCGCGCGAAAACGCGGGTGCCGTTGCCGCACATCTCGGCGATCGAGCCGTCGGCGTTGCGGTAGTCCATGAACCACTCGCCCGCCGACTCTTCGCCGATCGCCTTCGCCCGCACGACGCGCAGCACGCCGTCCGCGCCGATACCGCGCTGCCGGTCGCACAGCGCCGCGACTCGCTCCGCGGTGAGGTCGAGGCGGCCGGCCGCGTCAGGCAGCAGCACAAAGTCGTTCTGCGTGCCGTGGCCCTTGAGGAATTCGATGCCGCCCATGCGTCCAGGCTACTGGTCGAGCACGGTGAGGACCCGCGCGGCCAGGTCCGCCGATCCGCCGTCGAACCACTGGATCCGCTTGTCCCGCCGGAACCACGAACGCTGCCGCCGCACGAACCGGCGGGTGGCCTGCGCGGTCGCCGCCGCTGCCGCCGCGAAGTCGCTTTCGCCGTCCAGTTCGGCCAGCACCTGCTGGTAGCCGAGCGCCCGCGAAGCGGTTTTCCCGTCCCGCAAACCGCGACCGAGCAACGCGCGCACCTCGTCCACGAGACCGCCCTCGAACATCCGCTCCACCCGCAGGTCGACGCGCTCGTCCAGCTCGGCGACCTCGCGGTCGACCCCGATCAGCACGGTGTCCCAGCGCGCCGGACCCGGTTTCGGCAGGTTCGCCGAGAACGGCTCGCCGGTGATCTCGATGACCTCCAGCGCGCGCACGATCCGCCGGGTGTTCGTGGGCAGGATCGCGGCCGCGGCGACCGGGTCGCGCTCCCCCAGCCGGGTGTAGAGCGCGGCGGTGCCGAATTCGGCGGCCTCTTCGTCGAGCCGCGCGCGCACCGCGGGGTCGGTGCCGGGGAAACGGAGGTCGTCCAGGACCGCTTGCACATACAGCCCCGAGCCGCCAGTCAGCACCGGAACCCGGCCCGCTTCGAGAATCCGCTCGATCGTGCCGCGGGCGTCACGCTGATAGGCGGCGACCGACGCGGTCTCGGTCACGTCGAGTACGTCCAGCAGGTGGTGCGGGACCCCTCGCCGTTCTCGCGTAGTCGCTTTGGCGGTGCCGATGTCCATGCCCCGGTAGAGCTGGAGCGCGTCCGCGTTCACCACCTCGCCGTCCAGCGCCAGCGCCAGCTCGACGGCCAGTGCCGTCTTCCCGGTGGCGGTGGGGCCGACGACGGCCACCGGACGGGGCCGTTGAGCAGGGCTGATCACGCCGCAGAACGCTACCCGGCCGGGGCGGGACGCGGGCACGGAGCGTCAAGGAGAAGTAGGATCAACGCTTTCAGGCGGCTCATCCAGTACCACGGCGCGCGCTGAGCTGCTTGAATGCCGCTGGGGCCCCATGCCCCCGGCAGAGCACGACAACAGCGTAACCCGGCCCCGCTCACGCGGCGGGGCGCCCGCAGCCGCGGGCGTACAGGCGATAAGGAGCCTGCGATGGCCCAGGAGAACACGTCCCCCGGCACCCCGGCACCGCACCCGGTGCCGCACGCGCACGGCGCCGGCCATGCCGCGCCTCCGGTGCCGCCCGCCGAGCCCGCCCCCGCCACCTGGGGCCGGGTCGACGGGGAAGGCACCGTTTACGTCTTCACCGCCGACGGCGAACGCGAGGTCGGGGTCTGGCAGGCAGGCACGCCCGAGGAGGGCCTGCTGCACTACGCGCGCCGCTTCGACGACGTGCGCACCGAGGTCGAACTGCTCGAAACGCGGCTGAACTCCGGGGCGGGCGACCCGAAGCACGCGCTGTCGAGCGCCACCCAGATCCGCGACGGGCTCGGCGAGGCGGCCGTGGTCGGCGACCTGAAGGCGCTCTCCGCGCGGCTCGAGTTCGTGATCGGGCTGGCGGAGAAGGCGCTGGTCAACGTCAAGCACGAGCGCGAGGAAGCCCGGGCCGCGGCGGTCGCGCGCAAGCAGGCGCTGGCCGACGAGGCGGAGAAGATCGCCGCCGATTCCACGCAGTGGAAGGCCGCGGGCGACCGGCTGCGCGCGATCCTCGACGAGTGGAAGACGGTCAAGGGCGTCGACCGCAAGACCGACGACGAGCTGTGGAAGCGGTTCTCGAAGGCGCGCGAGGCGTTCAACCGCCGCCGCGGCTCGCACTTCGCCGAACTGGACAAGCAGCGGGCGAGCGCGAAGCAGCGCAAGGAAGAGCTGATCGCCGAGGCCGAGTCGATCGCCGATTCGGACGACTGGGGCGCCACCGCGGGCCGGTACAAGGACCTGATGGCCGAGTGGAAAGCCGCCGGGCGCGCGCCGAAGGACAGCGACGAGGCGCTGTGGCAGCGGTTCCGCGCGGCGCAGGACGCGTTCTTCGCCCGCCGCTCGGCCGTGTTCTCCGAGCGCGACGCGGAGTTCGCCGGCAACGCCCAGCGCAAGGAAGAACTGCTGGTCGAGGCCGAGAAGATCGACGTCGCGGCCAACCTCGAGGCGGCCAAGTCGGCGCTACGCCGGATCCAGGAGCAGTGGGACGAGATCGGCAAGGTCCCGCGCGAACGCATCCGCGAGCTGGACGGTCGGCTCAAGGCCGTGCAGGACGCGGTGAAGTCGGCCGAGGACAGCCGCTGGCGCCGCACCGACCCGGAGGCGCAGGCGCGCGCCGCGCAGTTCCGGGAGCGCGTCGAGCAGTTCGAATCGCAGGCCGCGAAAGCGCGGGCCGCCGGGGACGAGCGGCGGGCGAAGAAGGCCGACGAGCAGGCCGCTCAGTGGCGGGAATGGATGGAGGCCGCGGAAGCCGCGGTCGCCGATCGCTGATTTTCCCGAAACGGCCGGTACCGCTGGGTACCGGCCGTTTTGCCGCCCGCCTCCGCCAAGTCCGTGAAGGGCCCCTTGAGGGAATCTGATTCCTTCAAGGGGCCCTTCACGGACGTTTGCCGGAAGCGGTTCAGTCGCGCGAGAACGCCGTCCGCATCCAGAGCGTCGCCAGGATGATCGTCGCGATCCACGCCACGATCATCCCGATTCCCGGACCGTCGCCGGCCGCTCCGCTGGCGTGCGCGGACTGCTGCGACCAGATCGCCAGCAGGCCGTCGACCGAGGCGAACCAGCCGCCCGCGGCGCAGCACCACGCGACCCACCAGCGGCGCGACACGAGCGCGACCGCGCCGATGAAGACGCCGACGCCGGTGGACGTCACGGCGAACAGCTGCGGGACCCCGCCCGCCTCGCCCGCCAGCGTCTCCCAGCCCGCGCGGCCCTGGGCCCACGGCAGGATCTGGGCCACCAGCAGCACGAACATCAGCACCGAGATGGTGAAGCCGCGCCTGCCCAGCTCGACCGTGCGCGCGGCGTTGCGGCCCGCGTCGTCGATCTCGTCGCTGAGTCGCCGGTCGACCTCGGCCGGCGTTCCCGGTTCGCTCATCCTGCACACCCACTCACCGGGGCAGGCTGCGCCGCCGGGGCTCCGAAGCCCGGCAGTCCCAGGGTGACCCCGCTCGTCTTGGGCCGAAGACCGGCTTCGGCGTTGTCGCCCGCTCGCGTGCGGCGATGCGTCAGAAGGTCGCCGTCGGCGACGAGGTGGTGCGGCGCGCCGTAGCTGATCACCGTCTCCACGACGTCGCCCGGCCGGACCGAACGGTCGACGGCCGGACCGGACGGCGTGAAGTGCACCAGCCGTCCGTCGCGGGCGCGCCCGCTCATCCGGTGCGTCTCCGCGTCCTTGCGGCCCTCGCCCGCGGCGACCAGCAGCTCGACCCGGCGGCCGACCAGCTTGCGGTTCTCTTCCCAGGAGATCTCGTTCTGCAGCTCGACCAGCCGGTCGTAGCGCTCCTGCACGACCTCCTTCGGCAGCTGCTCCGCCATCTCGGCGGCGGGCGTGCCGGGGCGCTTCGAGTACTGGAAGGTGAACGCGCTCGAGAACCGCGCGGCGCGGACGACGTCGAGCGTCGCCTGGAAGTCTTCCTCGGTCTCGCCGGGGAAGCCGACGATGATGTCGGTGGTGATGGCGGCTTCCGGCATCTTGGCGCGCACCTCGTCGAGGATGTTCAGGAACCGCGTCGACCGGTAGGAACGGCGCATCTCGCGCAGCACCCGGTCCGAACCGGACTGCAGCGGCATGTGCAGCTGGTGGCAGACGTTCGGCGTCTCGGCCATCGCGTCGATGACGTCCGAGGTGAACGCGGCCGGATGCGGCGAGGTGAACCGCACGCGCTCCAGCCCGTCGATCCCGCCGGTGGCGCGCAGCAGCTTGCCGAACGCGAGCCGGTCGCCGAACTCGACGCCGTAGGAGTTCACGTTCTGGCCCAGCAGGGTCACCTCGAGCACGCCCTCGGCGACCAGCGCCTCGACCTCGGCGAGGATCTCGCCGGGACGGCGGTCGCGCTCCTTGCCGCGCAGCGACGGCACGATGCAGAACGTGCAGGTGTTGTTGCAGCCGACCGAAACCGACACCCAGCTCGCGTAGGACGATTCGCGGCGCGCGGGAAGCGTGGACGGGAACGTCTCGAGCGATTCGAGGATTTCGACCTCGGCCTCGGCGTTGTGCCGCGCGCGCTCCAGCAGCGTCGGCAGCGAACCGATGTTGTGCGTCCCGAAGACGACGTCGACCCACGGCGCGCGCTTGACGATGTCGCCGCGGTCCTTCTGCGCGAGACAGCCGCCGACGGCGATCTGCATGTCCGGATTGGCGACCTTGTCCGGGCGGAGGTGCCCGAGGGTGCCGTAGAGCTTGTTGTCCGCGTTCTCCCGCACGGCGCAGGTGTTGAACACGACCAGATCCGGCTTCGACGGCCCCGCGGCGGGGACGTAGCCGGCTTCCTCAAGCTGCCCGGCGAGCCGTTCGGAGTCGTGCACGTTCATCTGGCAGCCGAACGTGCGGATCTGGTACGTTTTCGCGTTCATCGTGCTCCAGCCTAAACCCCGGAGCCCGCGCCGGACCCGGCACCCGCCTTGTGGGCGTTATGCGACGGCGTCCGCGACCTGGCTCGCCTGGCATTCCGTTAATCGGGAAATGTGCCGTTGACCGGGAACGGAAATGCACTGAACCGGGCACCGCGGAACAATACCGCCGGAATTTTTCCTATTGTTTTCCGCGCGCTCCCGAAGATAAGATCACCGCCATTGTTTCCGAATCGGACCGCCGCCGCTCTGGAGGAAAAGTGCGCAAGGTTTTCGCCTGCTCCGCGGCTGCTGTCGCGAGCACTCTCGCCGTCGCGGCATTGGCGGCCGCTCCGGTCGCCGCGGCCCCGGCCCCCCGCTCGGTCACCTGGTCCGCCGACCCGGCCGACGGCGCCAAGGCGTTCAACTCGGTCCAGTGCGCCGACGGCCACTTCAAGACCGCGGACTCCGCGAAGGGCAAAGTGTTCGTCGCCGAGCAGCTCGCGAAGGAGGAACGCTGCGAGGCGGTCGGCCCGGACCTCGAAGCGGGCAAGACCTTCTACCTCGGCTGGTCGTCGAAGTACCGCATCACCGACTCCACCAGCCGCTACGTGTTCCAGCTGAAATGCAGCCCGAGCACCGGCACCGCGAACCACCCGATCGTCCTCAAGATCTCCGGCGGCAAGCTCCAGCTGGAGGAATGGACCGTCGACCACACGAGCGTCAAGCTCTGGGAAGCGCCGGTCTCGAACGACCAGTGGCACGACATCGCCTTCCGGATCTCGACCGACCGCACCAAGGGCACCATCCAGTTCTGGTTCGACGGCAAGCAGCAGACGTTCTCCGACGGGTCGACCACTTACACCGGCACCACGATCGACGGCGACCGCAACTATCTGAAGTGGGGCGTCTACCACGAGGCCGACGCGACGGCGACGCAATGGTTCAGCAAGATCCGGATGGGCAGCAGCCTGACCGACGTCACCGGCTGACCTCTGGCACCATCGCCCCATGCGATGGAGGCGGACGCTGGCGCTGGCAGTGCTGATGGTGCTGCTGAGCGGGTGCGGGCCGAGCTTCGCGAACCTGCACCTGCGCGTCGCGGCCGGGTCGGTGGGCGGCGTCTACCACGACCTCGCCGGGCCGCTGGCGTCGTCGTGGGCGGGCGAACTCGGCATCGAGACGCCCGAGGTGCTCGCCACCCAGGGGTCGCGCGACAACCTCAACCGAGTGCTTTCCGGGGGCGCGGACGTCGCGTTCGTCGCCGCGGACCTGGCCGCGGACGCGGCGGCCGCGCACCCCGGCAAGCTCGCCGCGCTGGCCCGCATCCACGACGACTACCTGCACATCGTCGTCCGCAAGGATTCGCCCTACACCTCGGTGTCGATGCTGCGCGGCCGCCACATCGCGGTGGGCTCCCCGGAGTCGGGCGTCGAGTACATCGCCGACCGGGTGCTGGGGGTCGCCGGGCTGAAGGGCGCGGTCGCGATCGACCAGCTGAGCCTGGACGATTCGCTCACCGCGCTGGCCGACCGCAAGATCGACGCGATGTTCTGGTCCGGCGGGCTGCCGACGCCGCTCATCACCGAGTACAACCGCAAGATCGGCCTGCGGCTGCTCGACATGTCCTCGCTGATGCCGGGCATGCAGCGGTTCAGCCCGGTGTACGGCACCGCGACCATCCCCGGCAGCACCTACGACCAGGGCGGGCCGGTCACGACGCTGGTCGTGCCGAACTTCCTGGTCGTGCCCACCTCGATGTCCGCCGACGTCGCGGAAGCGCTCACGAAGGGCCTGTACGACGCCCGCCCGGCGCTCGCGGCGGTCAACCGGGCGGCGCTGTCGATCGACGTGCATCCGGGGATCGAGACAGGGCCGCTGCCGCTGCACCCCGGGGCGTTGGCGTATTACCGCGCGGAGAAGGTCTAGATCGACACCATGGTGACAAGACCGCGACCGGCTTGAACCGCGTCCGTCACCGCTGCCAGGTGTGCGCTGGCGTGCCAGTGAAAGCTGTCCCAGTCGACGACCTGCCACATGCCTGCCCGCGTACCGGCCGGAGCGAGGTGCTCGCCGGGCACCGGGTGTTCTTCGGCCGCCGCGGCGAGTTCCTCCCACGGCACCGGCAATCGCGCGACGGCGGCGGCGGTATCCGGACGGAACGCGTAGATGACGTCGCCGCTGCCGTCGAGACCGGCGTCGGCGGCCAAGTCGTCGCGGTCCTCGGCGGTCCAGTCGTAGACGACGGCGCACGGCAAGACCTGGCCGAATACCGCGTCCGCCGGTTGCCGCAGCCGTTCGGGCAAGTGCGGCCGGAGCAGGTCGTAGTACTGCCCGGCTTCGAGGAAGGCCTTGCCGCCCGGAAGCCGGTGCTCGGTGAAGTACGGCTGGTCGTCGTAGTCCCAGTAGAAGCCGGAGCCGCCTGCTTCGCGGTACGCCGCGACCGTCGGCGCCCAGTCGGCGACCAAGGCGAAGACGTCGATTCCCATCAGCGCTCCGCGACCGGGAAGTCCATCGAGATCCGCAATCCGCCGCCCTCAGGCAGGGACAACCGCATCTCGCCGCCGGAATGCCGGACGATCTCCGTCACGATCGCCAGCCCCAGCCCCGACCCCGGCACGTTCTGGTGCGCCGTGCTCCGCCAGAACCGGTCCACCGCCCGCTCCAGTTCGTCCTCTCGCAGCCCAGGACCGTGGTCGCGGACCGAAACCGTCACCCGGTCCTCCGTGACGCTCGCGGCCACCTCCACCGAGGTACCGGAGGGGCTGAACTTGAGCGCGTTGTCCAGCAGAGCGTCGAGCACGACCTCCAGGCCGCGCGGCGGCACGAGCACCCGCGCCCCGTTGGCGTCCACCGCGCTCTCCAGCGCGACCTCGCGAGCCGCCCCGACCACCGACCAGTCCGCGACCCGATCGGCGATCACCTCCGCGAGGTCTTCGGAGACCAGTTCGCCGCCCGCGGATTCGGCGCGGGCCATCGACAGCAGCTCGTCGAGGATCTGGTTCAGCCGCTTGGCGTCCACCTGCGCCGCTTCGAGATCGGCGGCCGCGGTTTCGTCGGTCACCTGGCCGTCGAGATTGCCCAGCCGGATCTTCAACGCCGTCAACGGATTGCGCAGCTGATGCGAGGCGTCGGCGACGAACGCACGCTGCGCGGCCAGCGCTTCGGACACACTCGCCGCCATCCGGTCGAACGACCGCCCGAGCTGCCGCAGCTCCGGCGGCCCGCCGCTCTCCCCCACCGGCTCCGCCTCCCGGCCGCTGACCACCGACGCGACCAGCGCGCCCGTCGCCTCGTCCAGCCGCCGGACCGGGCGCAGCGTCCAGCGCACCACCGGCAGCGCGACGAGCAGCGCGAGCCCGAAAGCGACCAGCGCGCACGCGGCCAGCAGCAGCCACTGCCACAGCAACTGGGTGCGGATGTGATCGGTCGCGGACTCCGTGACGACCGCGCCGCGCACCTCGCCGTCGATGAGGATCGGCTCGGCCAGCACCAGCGGTTTGCTGGCCCACGGCATCAGCAGCGGCCCGGCTTCGGGCGGACGGGCGGCGAGCGCCTCGTTCACCGGCACCCGGATCGCGGCCCGGTCGACACGCCGGGCGTCGGTGCCGCCCGGCGAGCTCAGCACCGGGTCGCCGTCCTGGTTCACCACGACCACTTTCACGCCGTACACCTCGGTGTACCGGCGCAGTTCGGGTTCGAGCCGGCTGAGCTGGTTGTCCAGCAGCGGACGCTGGGCGAGCGAGGCGAACCGCGAGGTGTCGGTGAGCCGGTCGAGGAAGAGCTTCTGCTGCAGGCTGCTCGCGATGCTCAACGCGAGCGGGATGCCGAGCCCGAACACGAGCAGCGCGACGAGCGTGACGACGATGCCCTGCAGCCGGACGCGCATCGGTCAGTCCCGCCGGATGCCCAGCCGGTAACCGACTCCGCGCACCGTTTCGATCAGCGCCGGACGGCCGAGTTTGGTGCGCAGAGTGGCAACGTGTACGTCCAGCGAACGGCTCTCCGCCGCGCCGCGGTGCCCCCAAACCTCGTTCAGCACCTGCTCGCGCGAACACACCGCGCCGCCCGCCGCCGCGACCAGCGCGAGCACCTGGAACTCTTTGCGGGACAACGCGATCGGCTCGCCCGCGACCAGCACCTCGTGCCGGGAGAGGTCGATCCGGACGTCGCCGACCTCGACCACCGGCACCGTCGGCGTGGTCTTTTCGGTGCGCCGCCTGCGCACCGCTTCGACACGCGCGAGCAGTTCCTCCACGTCGTACGGCTTGACCAGGTAGTCGTCGGCGCCGGCGCGCAGGCCGTGCACCCGGTCGTTCACCTCGCCGCGCGCGGACACAACGATCACCGCGACGTCGCTGACCGCGCGGATCTGGCGGCAGAGCACCACGCCGTCGACGTCGGGAAGGCCGAGGTCGAGGAGGATCACGTCGACGTCGTGGACCCGGTCGAGCACGCCGGCCCCGGACGGCAGCCGCTGCATGGTGAGGCCCCGGCGGACCAGCGCGGGGACGAGCGCGCCCGCGACCCGGTCGTCGTCTTCCACCAGCAGCACGCGCACGCTTCAGCCTCCCCGGTGATCCCGACCACGGTAGCCGGACTTTAGGGCGCCACGCCCCGCGGACACGGTGCGTGGCGGCCGCCACAGTCCCGACTAGGCTGAAAGCCGCCACGACGGCCGCATCCGATACGTAGTTGAAACCCTAAGTATTGCTCAAGCCGTCTTTACAAGAGATGTCCCGGTAGTAGGTTTCCGCAAGCGTTGCGGAACCCCGGTTCCGCGGACGCCGACGACCAACGGAGCTCTGGAGGCCACGATGACCACCGAGGTGGCGACGCCGATGATCAAGGCGGCCGCCGTGAACAAGTACTTCGGCGAGCTGCACGTGCTGCGCGAGATCACCCTCGAGGTGCCGCGCGGCCAGGTCGTCGTCGTGCTCGGGCCGTCCGGGTCGGGCAAGTCGACGCTGTGCCGCGCGATCAACCGGCTCGAGCCGATCAACTCCGGCGAGATCGCCGTCGACGGCGTGCCGCTGCCCGCCGAGGGCAAGGCGCTCGCCGCGCTGCGCGCCGACGTCGGCATGGTCTTCCAGCAGTTCAACCTGTTCGCGCACAAGACGATCCTCGAGAACGTCATGCTCGCGCCGGTGAAGGTGCGCAAGACCGCGCAGGCCGAGGCGCGCAAGACCGCGATGGAACTGCTCGAGCGCGTCGGCATCGCGAACCAGGCCGACAAGTACCCGGCCCAGCTGTCCGGCGGCCAGCAGCAGCGCGTGGCGATCGCCCGCGCGCTCGCGATGCGGCCCAAGGTGATGCTGTTCGACGAGCCGACCTCGGCGCTGGACCCGGAAATGGTCCAGGAGGTGCTGGACGTGATGACCGGGCTGGCGAAGGACGGCATGACCATGCTCGTGGTCACGCACGAGATGGGCTTCGCCCGCCGCGCGGCCGACCGCGTCCTGTTCATGGCCGACGGCGAGATCGTCGAGGACACGACGCCGGAAGAGTTCTTCACCAAGCCGAAGTCCGACCGCGCCAAGGACTTCCTCGGCAAGATCCTGACCCACTGACCCGTTCGGGGGAATCCCCCGGCGCCCCGCGGCCGAGGTGGCTGTAATCGGCCGTGTCCATCGGTGCCGCCCCGACCGGCACCGACGTTCCCGGACAGATTTTTCCCGGACAGATATTGGAGAGACTGACATGAGGATCCGCACCCTCGCGGCCGCCCTGCTCGCCGGCGGGCTGCTGCTCACCGCCTGCGGCAAGGAAGGCACCCCGGCCGGTTCCGGCGGGGACGCCAACACCAACGCCGCGGCGCTGCCGACCTACGAAGTGGCGAAGGACGTCAAGCTCGACGGCTCGTCGGTCTTCACGAAGATCAAGTCCGCGGGCACGATCACCATCGGCGTCAAGGACGACCAGCCCGAGCTGGGCCAGAAGGACCCGAAGACCGGCAAGTTCCAGGGCTTCGACGTCGAGATCGCCCGGATGGTCGCGGCGGGCCTCGGCTTCAGCGAGGACAAGATCAAGTACACGACGATCGACTCGGCCGCCCGCGAGCAGGCCATCTCCAACGGCCAGGTCGACCTCTACGTCGGCACCTACACCATCAACGACAAGCGCAAGAAGCTCGTGTCGTTCGCCGGCCCGTACTTCCAGGCCGGGCAGGACCTGCTGGTGCGCAAGGACGACACCTCGATCACCGGCCCGGAGACGCTGAAGGGCAAGAAGGTCTGCTCGGTCACCGGGTCGACCCCGATCCAGCGCGTGCGCGAGCAGAAGCTGACCGACCAGATCGTCGAGTTCCAGAAGTACTCGCAGTGCGTGGAGAAGCTGAACACGAAGGACGTCGACGCGGTCACCACCGACGACGCGATCCTCAAGGGCTACGCGGCGCAGGACCCGGACAGCTTCAAGGTCGTCGGCAAGCCGTTCTCGAAGGAGCCCTACGGCATCGGCCTGAACAAGGACGACAAGGTGCTGCGCGACAAGATCGACGACCTGCTGCAGGCCGCCGAGACCAACGGCACCTGGAAGAAGATCTACGACGCGACCCTCGGCAAGTCCGGCGCGCCCGCGACGCCGCCGGCCATCGAGCGGTACTGACCTGATCCGGCGGGGGGGGGGGGGGGGGGTGGGCCCCCCCCCCCCCCCCCCCCCCAAAAGGCCCAACGCCCCGGGGGCGGCGGCAAGGTCGGGGGGGGGGACGAGAATGGGGGCATGGGGGGGGAG